>CAXICP010000286.1:0-4866 GCA_964022595.1 uncultured Salipiger sp. | reverse complement strand
CATCACGCCGCGCCCGACAAGGCCCGGCAGCTTTTCCAGCCCCAGTTCGGTCAGCCCCGAGGCCGGCGCGAAATCGTCATAGGTGCGCCCGCCGTAATAGACGTGATCGACGCCCGCATGGCCAAGCCCGTCGATTTGGGGACCGATGCCAAGCCAGCCCATGAAGATGTCGTCGTTATAGGTGAAATTGTTGCTGCCAAGGCCGGAATTGCCGTTCTGCCCGGGCTGCAGCACCGTCAGCGACAGGCTGCGCGGCGCAAAGGCGGGCGTGTCGGGCCCGACGATCATGCCAAGGCTGTAGACCTTGCCTTCGGTGACCAGCTCGGCCGCCAGCTTCACCCTTTCGGGCGTCATCAGGTTGGCCGAGCCAAGTTCGTCATCCGCCCCCCACCGGCTTTGCGTCCAGTCCTGCGCCGCTGCGCCCTGCGCCAGCCCCGTCAGGGCAAGCCCCGCAAGCCCAAGGGCAAGGGCCCCGGACCGCGCGCTGCCGACAACGGTCTTCACCATTTTGGATTGAGTACCCATAGCTTCCTCCCAGAGCTGTAGATGTCAGCGAGCCTAGGGCCGGAGCGTGAAGCGCCGCCAATACCTTGCCGCGATTCCGGTCATAGGTTTATGCTATGACCCTAAGGAAAGGTGTTTCGACGCGCGCGCAAAGGCTTAGCCTGAACTCAGGCCCCGCTTTGGCCGATGGGAGGAGACAAGCATGAAGATCGAAGCTGCCGTGCTCTTGCACGGGGGAGTGGAACGCGATTTCGAAGCCGCGAATGCATTGCAGGTGCGCGAGGTCGATCTTGCCGCGCCCGGCCCGGGCGAGGTTCTGATCCGCGTGGCCGCCGCCGGGGTGTGCCATTCGGATCTGTCGGTGATCAACGGCACGCGCCCGCGCCCGGTGCCGATGGTGCTGGGCCATGAGGCGTCGGGCTACGTGCAAGAGGTCGGCGCGGGGGTCGATGACCTGGCGCCGGGCGATCACGTGGTCTGCATCTTTGCGCCGGGCTGCGGCAGCTGCCTGCCCTGCGCCGAGGGGCGCCCGGCGCTTTGCACCCGCGCCGCGAAACACCACGGGGTGGGCGAGCTGATGACCGGGCATCGCCGCCTGTCGATGGACGGCGCGCCGGTCCATCATCACGTCGGGGTGTCCGCCTTTGCGAGCCATGCGGTCCTGGCGCGCCAGTCGCTGGTGAAGGTCGACGCGGACCTGCCGCCGCATGTGTCGGCGCTGTTCTCTTGCGCCATGCTGACCGGCGCGGGCGCGGTGTTCAACACGGCGCGGGTGATGCCGGGGTCCAAGGTGGCGGTCTTCGGGCTGGGCGGCGTCGGGCTGTCGGCGATCCTTGGCGCCGTGGCCGCGGGCGCGGGCGAGATCATCGCCATCGATCCGTTCGAAACCAAGATGCAGACCGCGCTGGACATGGGCGCCACGCGCACGGTCAAGGCCGACGAACACACCATCGAAGCGGTGCGCGATGCCACCGGCGGGGGCGTGGACGTGGCGATCGAGCTGGCAGGTTCGACCCGCGCGCTGGAAACCGCCTGGGGCTGCACCTGTCGCGGCGGCACCACCGTCACCGCCGGGCTGCCCCACCCGGACGCGCGCATGTCGCTGAACGCGCTGCAACTGGTCGCCGAGGAACGCACGCTCAAGGGCAGCTACATCGGGTCCTGCGTGCCCCAGCGCGATCTGCCCCGGATGTTCTCGCTGCACGCGCAGGGCAAGCTGCCGGTCGAAAAGATGCTGACCCACCGGCTGAAGCTGCGCGACATCAACCTTGCGATGGATCAGCTTGACCAGGGCACGGCCATCCGCCAGGTGATCGAGTTCGACGGATGATCGACATACGGCAGCTGCGCTACTTTCTGGCCATCGCCGATGCGCCGTCGATTTCGGCGGCGGCGCATAACATCGGCGTGGCGCAGCCGTCGCTGTCCCAGCACGTCCAGCGCATGGAAGAAGAGCTGGGCGTCAAGCTGATGGACCGGTCTCCGCGCGGCACGCTGCTGACGCAGGAAGGCCACGTCTTCGTCGAACACGCGCGCCGGATCTGCGACAGCCTGGACCGCTGCATTTCCGACATGCGCGAACTTGGCGGCGTGCTGCGGGGCAAGGTCGGGTTCGGCATGCCGCCATCCTGTTCGATGGTCATGTCGGTGCCGCTGGCCGAAACCGTGCGGCTGGAACTGCCCGAGGTGCGCCTGCGCGCGGTCGAAGCGATGAGCGGCTATCTCAAGACCTGGATCGAAGACGGCACCGTCGACATCGGCTTTCTCTACGATCTGACCGATGCGTCGCACCTGCGCGTGACCCATGTCATGGACGAAGAGCTGTTCTTTTATTCCGCCCCCGACGCCTGGCCGCTGGACACGCCGCCCGGAACGCCGGTGCCGCTGGCCGCGCTACAGCCGCTGGATATGATCCTGACCTCGAACGGGCTGCGCAACACCATCGAAGGGTATTGTTCCCGGCACGGGATCAAGCTGAACGTGGTGGTCGAAATGGACGCGATGACCCAGATCAAGGAGCTGGTCGCGCGCGGGTCGGGCTACACGATCTTTGCCCCGGTGGCGGCGCAGGATTTCGTGCAGCGCGGCGAGCTGCTGCGCGCGCCGATCGTGGCGCCCACCTTGATGCGGCCGGTGTACCTTGTGTCGAACCCGGCGCGGGTGATGACGCGCGCCTGCCGCGCGGTGGAACAGCTGACGCTGGACGTGGCGCGCGAACTTGTCCAGCGCGGCATCTGGGAGGCAAGCCTGGTCTGACCCCGCCCCGCCCCGTCACGCCCGCATCAATGCACCGATGTCGCGGGCGGCTACGCCTTGGGCGTCGGATTCGATCCGGTCCGCCAGTGCCAGCAGCGGCGCGGCCCGCGTCCCAAGGACGGTGCGCGCCTTGGCGGCAACCCGCTGCATCAGCTCGTCCGCCGGCACCGGCGCGGCAAGGTCATGGGCATAGTCAAGCCGCGTGCCATCGCGCAGGATCAACGTGCCGGCGCCTTGCTGATCGCCGACAGACGCATCGCCCGTCACCTGAACCTTGCGCGCAAAATCCGCCAGCGCCGGATCACGCGCCAGCGCATCGGTGTAAAGCCCGCCCTCGCCGGTTTCCAGCCCGCTCAGCACCATCCCGGCCAGCCACGCATAGCTGAACTTTACCTCGAGCCCGGTGCGCGGCGCCTTCAGATCGCACACCCGCAGCCAGCGCGGGCTGGTGCGCACCTCAAGCCGTTCGACCTGCGCCGGGCCGACCTGCCCGGCGATGCCGCGCAGCCCTTCGATCATCGCGTGCAGCCCGTGACAGCAGGCGTGGAACTTGTAGCGGTTGTGCATGAACCGCAGCGACGACATGTCGCCATCAAAGGGGGCCGGGGCGTCCGCATGGGTTTCGACGAACCCCTGCTGCCCAAAGATCCCGTCATCCGCCGAACTTAGCCCCAGCTGCGCAAGCTGCGCCGACTCGACCCCGTTCGACGCCGCGATCCCCGCGTTCAGAGGCTTGCCCATCGTGCCGAACTGGTTCTTCAACCCCGAAGCGCGGGTGGCGCAAAGGCCAAGCGCCGCGCGCATCTGCGCCGCGTCCAGCCCCGCCAGCCGCCCCGCCGCGATGGTGGCGCCAAATGCTCCGGCGGTGGCGGTCTGGTGAAAGCCCCGGTTGTAATGCCCCGTTCCCAGCACCCGCCCGACGCGGATCGCGCTTTCGGCGCCCACAAGAAAGGCGGCCAGGACGTCGCTTGCGCGGGCATCGCGCGCCTCGGCCATGGCAAGCGCGGCGGGATAGATCCCGACCGAAAGATGCCCCACGTGGTCGAAATGGGTGTCGTCGTAATCCAGCGCATGCGAGGTGGCGCCGTTGACCATCGCCGCCATGCGCGCCGGCGCGTGGGTGCCCCCGAACAGCGATGCCACCGGGGCGCCCTGTTCGGCGGCGGCGAAATCGCGCATCTTTGCTGCGACCGGCTCGCCCACGCCTGCGATGCCGCAAATCAGCCAGTCGATCAGCGACACGCGGGCAAGCGCAAGCGCCTCTGGCGGGCAATCCGCGACAGGCAGGCCTGCCAGTTCGATCAGCGCGTCAAGCGGGGCCGCGACGGCGGCCTGCGGCGCGGCGACAGTTGCTTCGGGCATGGTGCGACCTCTTGTTTGTTGCCCCCAGCATCCCGATCATCCCCGGCGGGGGCCAATAGCGCTTGGCTCTGCCGGGTATCGCGGGAAGTTCTGGCAGACGCGGCCCTCGGCGCGAACCTGACGCGGCGAAACCGCCCTGCCGGGGCGGGGCGGGCGACATTTGGCCTTGCCTCTGCTGCGCTGCAGCGTAACCTTTGCGCCATGCCCGCTCCGATGACCATAGACCCCGATGCCGTTGCCCATACGCCGCTGGAAGACATCCAGGGGCTGACCATCGGCTGCTTTCTGACATCCGTCGGGCTTGTCTTCCTGACGCAGCTTGGCTTTCTTACCGGGCAGACGGCGGGCATCGCGCTGCTGATCGCCTACCCGATGGGCTGGTCCTTCGGGTTGGTGTTCTTCCTGATCAACCTGCCGTTCTATTTCTTCGCCTACAAGCGCCTTGGCCTTGAATTCACGTTGAAAAGCGGGCTGTGCGTGACCGCCGTGTCGGTTCTGTCGGACACGCTGCCCCGGTTCATCGTGTTCCAAAGCCTTGATCCCATCATCGGAACGCTGGTGTTCGGGGTGACGGTCGGGCTTGGGCTGCTGGCCTGTTTCCGGCACAAGGGATCGCTTGGCGGGATGGGGGTGCTGGCGCTGGTGATACAGGACAGCACCGGGTTCAAGGCGGGCTATACGCAGCTTTTGGTGGATGCCGCGATCTTCACGGTGGCGATCTTCATATTCCCGGCCTCGGTGGTC
>CAXICP010000285.1:0-4867 GCA_964022595.1 uncultured Salipiger sp. | reverse complement strand
GCCCACGGGCGTGGCCACCGCCCCCGCCCAGCACCACACCGAGGGCAGCCGCCATGACACGCTGGAAACCCGCCTGCGGATCGAAGCGGACTGGGCGCCCCATTTCGGCCCCGGGCATTGGCGGGTGGAAAAATCGCCGGTGAACCTGACGCGGATGCGGCTGTACCAGCAGCTTTTCCCGCTGTCGCAATTCGTGGTGGTGATGCGCCACCCCGAGGCGGTCGCGGCGGCCACCGCCAAGTGGGTCGACCTGACCCCAAACGCGATGCTGGATCACTGGCTGGATGCGCATGACATCGTGGCGGATGACCTGCGCCACCTGCATTCGGTGCTTGTGCTGCGCTACGAAGACCTTGTGGCCGATCCCGCCCGCGCCGTTGCGCGGCTTGCGGCGTTCCTGCAGGTGGCAGCGGCGCCCCCTGCGGCTGACGTCCATGACGGCAACGACCGTTACGCGGGCCGCGCGCGCCTGAGCGATGCGCAGGCCGCGCGCGCGCGGGCCTGGGGATACGGGCCGGGCATGGTGACCCACCCGGCAGAGCTGCGCGTGTCGCACGCGCTGCGATCGGTGCGCGAACAGGTGGCGTCCTGCCCGGCGACGCCCGGTCAGCGCGCGCCGATGGAATAGGTGTCGACCCAGGCATCGAAGCGGCGTTCGAACGCATCGGCGTCGGTGCCTTCAAGCCCCGGCAATTCGCACAGCAGCACCCTTAGCCGGGCCTGCGCGTCAGGGGTCAGCTGGGGGTGCCGGTACAGCCGGGCAAGCGAGGCGGGCAGGCGGCGATGATTGCGCACCGTGCTGAAATACAGGCTGAACGGAATCGCCTTGAGCTGCGCCACAAGCGTGGCGATCTGCGGCAGAAGAACGCTGTCGAACTGGTCCGTTCCCGGCCCGTGGATGTCCGACAGCGCGATCACCGCGCGCCCGGTCGCAACCGCCTGCGTGGTCGAATAGACAAAGCTGACCGACAGCGTCAGCACGATCATCCCCGTCACGCCCGCCAGCATCGCCGCCGCGCCCCAGCCCTGGCCGCCGGGCTGGTTCAACCCTCCGCCCAGGGTCGACAGAAGGTGCCCCGCATAGGTGATCCGCCCCAGCGTGCCCGCCGGCTGGTTGTCCGAAGACAGCACGACCGCGCCTTCGGTGGCGGAAAACACCAGCGTCCAGCCAAGGCACATCAGCACGATCCACGTCGCCCCGATGGCGGCGGTGACGATGGGCCCGCAGCTGCGGTGGATGGCACCGGATTCGGGCAATCGTCGAAGCGCCCCGAACACCACGCGCGCCACGCGGGGCGCAATCGGCCCGGAACTGCCCGTTCCCAGCGCCGACATCAGGATATCCCAGATCACCAGGCACAAAAGCACCCCGCCCGCGATTGCCGCCACCATGAAACGTTCCTCCGATGCTGTTTTCCGGCTTTCCGGAGTGCTATTCAGGTCAAAACTATCGCGATGCCGTGCCCTTTCAATCGCGCGGGGCGCAAAGCGCCGGCTTTGGCACCCGCAGACCACCCCGACCAAAGGACCCCGCCATGACATCCGCCACCGCATTCGAGACCGCCGCCATGAAGCGCGCCGTCGCCCGCGCCCGCGAAGCCTGCGACGAGGCGGGCAAGTCGGGCATCGCCGCCGCCGTGCTGAAGGGGGATCGCATCGTGTCGCTGGAAGCCAACCAGGTGTTCCTGGATCACGATCCCACACATCACGCCGAGATCGTCGCGCTTGGCGCGGCAGGGCAGGCGCTGGGGCAGGCGGACCTGTCGGGCTGCACGCTGATCAGCACCCTTCAGCCCTGCGAGATGTGCCTTGCCGCCGCCCGCTTCGCCGGGATCGACCGCATCGTCTTTGCCGCGCAGAAGCCGGATGTCGCCGCGCGCTACTTTGCCTTCCCGCATCTGGACATGGCGGATTTTTGCGGCGCGGGCGGGGATTTCGTGGCGATCGGCGGTGTGATGCAGGACGCGGTGCTGGATCTATACGCCGATGGCGATGAATGACGGCGCGGATTTGCCGCCGCGCGCCGCTGGCAGGGGGCTGATGGAACCATCGCGCCGGGCAGCGGTTCGGCCCGCAACGGCACCGGCGGCGGTGCATCATGCGATCAGGGCGAAAGGCACGATACGATGTGGGAATGGCTGAAGGACAACGTGACGCTTTTGCAGGTGCTGGTCAGCCTGACATCCGCCCTTGTGTGGATCGCCTACCTGCAGATGTTCGCCGCCAGTTTCCGCCGGCAGACGCGGTCCAGCCTGCTGATCACCCTTGCGGGCGGGCGGGGCACCACGGGGCGCTGCATCGTGTCGAACATGGGGTCCGAACCGGCCTACCTGATGGATGTGCTGGCCGAATTCGAAGCCGACGGCAACCAGACCGCCGTCAGCGTGGTGGACCGGCTGGAACTGTGGGACAAGTCCTCGGACGTGACGACGGGGGTGTCCGCCGTGGGCCCGCTTACCAGCGGCAGTTACGTGGATATCGGCAGCTTTGACAACCTGTTCACCCGCGCCCGCAAGCGCCTTGGCACCACCGATGCGACCGAAAAGGCCGAAACCATCAAGCTGATCGCCATCGCCGCGACCAGCCAGGCGCGGGACCTTGTCGCCGCCTACCGCAGCTTTGAACTGTACCGCCCCGAAGGGTCGGACACAGTGCAGTTGCTGCCGGTCGAAGTGGAATCCAAACAGATCCGGTCCCGCCGCAAGCGCAAGAAACTGCGCGCCCTGCTGGAAGAGCTTCAGCGCAACGAGGCGGTGGAACGGGATGTCCTGCGCGATGTCGGCCCCCCGCGCGGCGGGCCGATCTGATCGCGGCGGGCCTGCATCACCCGCGCGAGCGGCGCGACAGGCGCTGCGCGTTCGCCCGCGTCGCCTGGCTGTAGGGCGCAAGCCCGGCCAGCGCCGCGGCGGCGGGGCCCTTGTTCGCGGCCAGGGCGCGGTTCGTCATTTCGGTCGCCTTGGCCAGGGCCGAGGATTTTTCGAAGACCATGCGCGTGGCTTCTTCGGGGTGCATGGTGCCAAGCGACATCTGCATCACGCGGATCTGAATCACCGTCGCGGAAGACACCATCATCTGCGCCGCGCCAAATGCCCACCGCTGCCATTGCAGCGCGGTCGAGAACGCAAGATCGATCATCGGGAAACCTTTCAGGGGGTGCGCGCCGAAGGGGCGTCGCAAGATGCCCGGCCCCGCGATCACGCAGGGCCAGGGCGATGTTCATCGGATCAAGATCAGGCGGCGCGATCCCAGAAGCGCACGGCGCGGCAGGCCTGCACGAAGGCGGGCGCATCGCTGGGCGACTTCAGGGTCATCATTCCGCCGTCGGGGTCGGTAAGGCCGGCGGCCTTCATCAGCGGCTCGGCGTCGGCGGTCATCGCCATGAACTTGCAATGCCCGTGGGCGTTGGACACGAAATCCTTGCCCGGCAGCATCTTGCCCAGCTTTTCCGCGCCTTCCTTGCCCAGCACAAGCGCGACCGCGTCATAAAGCACGGACGGCCCGCCATCGACCTTCTGGTTGGCTTCGACCACCTCGCCGTTGGACGCGGTGACGCCGCCGACCTTGGGCGCGACGATCTCGACCATGCCGCCTTCGGCGGTCACGGCGTCGACAAGCGCGTCAAAGATGGTCTTGTCCATGCCGTCGCTGACCAGGATGCCCATCTTGCGGCCCTTGAAGCTGTCCGGCCCGTTCTTGAGGATCGACAGCTTGTCCGACACCTTCAGATCGACCGGAGCGCCCGCCGGAGTGGCAGGCGCGGGCAGATCGTGGCCAAGCGCATCGGCGACCTTGGCGGCAAGCCCCTCGTCGACCAGTTGCAGGTGCGACAGGATGCGGTTGCGGATGTCGGCCACGACGCATTTGGACAGCTCGAACGCAAAGCCGTTGGCGATGTGATCCTGTTCCACCGGCGTCTGCGAGATGTAGAACTGGCGCGCCTGGCTGTAGTGGTCCGCAAAGCTTTCGGGGCGCAGGCGGCGCTTGGGGCCGGGGGTTTCGGTCGGGTGGCTCTTGAACCCGGCCTTGGGGTCGGGACGCGGGCCGCCCTGCGCCCAGCTGTTGGGTTCATAGTTGGCACGCCCGGTCGGGTTGTGCATCGCCATGTGCCCATCCTGCTGGAAATGGTGGAACGGGCAGCGGGGCGCGTTGATCGGGATATGGGTGAAGTTCGGCCCGCCCAGGCGCTTGGTCTGGGTATCCAGGTACGAAAAGTTGCGCCCCTGAAGCAGCGGGTCGTTGGTGAAATCGATGCCGGGGATGATGTTCTGCGTGCAGAACGCGACTTGTTCGGTTTCGGCAAAGAAGTTGTCCACGGTGCGGTCCAGCACAAGGCGGCCGACCACGCGGATGGGCAGGTCTTCTTCGGGGATGATCTTGGTGGCGTCCAGCACGTCGAAATCGAACTTGTCGGCGAATTCGTCGTCAAAGATCTGCAGACCCAGTTCCCATTCGGGGAAATCGCCGTTCTGGATCGCATCCCACAGATCACGGCGGTGGAAATCGGGGTCGGCGCCGTTGATCTTGACGGCCTCGTCCCAGACCACCGATTGCAGGCCCAGCTTGGGCTTCCAGTGGAATTTGACGTAATGGCTTTTGCCTTCGGCGTTCACGAAACGGAACGTGTGCACGCCAAAGCCTTCCATGAAGCGGAACGACCGGGGGATGGCGCGGTCGGACATGACCCACTGCATCATGTGCATGGATTCGGGCATGAGCGAGATGAAATCCCAAAAGTTGTCATGCGCCGATTGGGCCTGCGGGAAGGCGCGGTCGGGGGCTTCCTTGACCGAATGGATCAGGTCGGGGAATTTCATCGCGTCCTGGATGAAGAACACCGGGATGTTGTTGCCGACCAGGTCCCAGTTGC
>CAXICP010000284.1:0-4871 GCA_964022595.1 uncultured Salipiger sp. | reverse complement strand
GTGGCGGCGGTCTCGTCGCCGGCCTGGATCGCCTCAAGGATGGGCACGTGGGTTTCGGCCAGCCGGTGCGCATCGTCGTAAAGCTTGCCGATCAGCATGATGGTCAGTTCGGTTTCCAGCGCGATCTGCTCGAATGTTGCCAGGAAACGCGGGTTGCCCGCGCCGTCGCAGATCAGCCGGTGAAACTGCATGTCCGCTTCGACCTGGGTCAGCATGTCATGGCCCGGTTCGGCCACCCGGTGCAGCACGTCGATCTGGGCACACAGGGCAGGCACGGTTCGCCCGCCTTCGCGGATCAGGCGGCGCACGGCTGCCAGTTCGATGACGATGCGGAATTCGTAAAGGTTATCCAGTTCCGCCGCGGTGAAGCTGCGCACGAAAAAGCCGCGGTTGGGCTGATAGGTCACCAGCCCCGAATTTTCCAGCAGCCGCGCCGCTTCGCGCACGGGGGCGCGGCTGGTGCCCAGCTGCCGGGCGATCACCGATTCGCTGAGCCGTTCCCCGGCGCGCAGCTGCCCCGACACGATGGCCTTGCTCAGCCGGCGCGCGACACGCTGGACAAGCCCCTCGCGGTCGAGCGGTTCAAGTCCGTCTGCATCGCTGTCTGCGTCCATGCGGGGCCTCTGGCAGGGGTGAAATTTCAGTCAAGGCTAATTGCATACCGGTGGATTGTCGACAATCTACTTGACGAAAGGTGCAAGATTGTCCTTCCTTTGGTCAAGACATTGGCAAGGAGAGGTCGAATGCCCGACGGGATGACAAGCGACACGGTCGGCGCGCTTCGCCGCGACCTGGCGGCCGCCTATCGGCTGATCGCGCTGCATGGCATGGATGACGGCATCTATACCCATATCTCGGCGCGGCTGCCCGACGGTCCCGGCGGCGAAAAGCGGTTCCTGCTGAACCCCTACGGCCTGCGCTTCGACGAGGTGACGCCCGACAACCTGGTGACGGTGGACGAAACCGGCGCGGTGGTCGATGACCCCTATGGTGCGGGCGTGAACGAGGCGGGGTTCACCATCCACTCGGCGGTTCACATGGCGCGCCACGATGCGCTGTGCGTGCTGCACACCCACACGGTCGCCGGCGTCGCCGTGTCGTCGGTGCAAGAAGGGCTGTTGCCGTTGAACCAGTGGTCGGCGCAGTTCTTCGGGCAGATCGCCTTTCACGACTACGAAGGCATCGCGCTGAACCTGGAAGAACGCGCCCGCATCGTCGGGTGATGCTGCTGCGCAACCACGGCACGCTGCTGCTGGGCCGTTCGATCGCCGAGGCGGTGAAATACGCGCTGAACCTGGAACGGTCCTGCAAGGCGCAGGTGGCCGCGCTGGGCATGGGGCTGACGCCGCTGGTGCTGCCCGATGACGTGGCCGCGCACACCGCCGGGCAATACGCCCGCGCCTATGACAAGATGGAACAGGGCGGCGGGCGCGACCCCGAATGGGCCGCCATGCTGCGCCAGCTTGATGCCGCCGTGCCCGGCTGGGCCGGCTAGGTCCGACATTCCCGGCGCCGCCGGGATCGCGTGAGCCCGCGGCAAGACGGGCCGCGCCATATCCGAAGAACCGGAAAACAGGGAACGACATGAAACATCTCAAAGCGACGACCTTTCTCATCGCCGCCGCGCTCGCCGCGCCGCTGGCCGCGCAACAGGAAGGCGGGCGGCTCGACATCGTCGTGCAGCCCGAACCGCCGGGGCTGATGCTGGGCCTGGTGCAGCACGGCCCCACCCAGCTTGTCGCGGGCGACATCTACGAGGGCCTGCTGCGCTATGACACCGACCTGAACCCGATGCCGGGCCTGGCCGAAAGCTGGGAGATCTCGGACGACGGGCTGACCTACACGTTCAAGCTGCACGACGGTGTCAAATGGCACGACGGCACCGATTTCACCGCCGATGACGTGGTGTTCAGCGCCGGCACCTTCCTGCCCGAAACCCACGCCCGCCTGCGCGCCTCGCTGGCCTATGTGGACAGCATCACCGCCCCCGATCCGCTGACCGTGGTGTTCCAGCTCAAGGAACCCTTCGGCCCGTTCATCAGCGTGTTCGAGGCCGCGACCATGCCGATGATCCCCAAGCACATCTATGAGGGCACCGATTTCGCCAACAACGAGGCGAACGCCGCGCCCATCGGCACCGGCCCGTTCAAGTTCGAAGAATGGGTCAAGGGCAGCTACATCCACCTGGTCAAGAACGACGATTACTACATCGACGGGCTGCCCTACCTTGACGAGGTCTATTACCGCGTCATCCCCGATGCCGCCTCGCGCGCCGTCGCGTTCGAAACCGGTGAAGTCGACGTGCTGCCCGGCGGGTCGGTGGAAAACTGGGACATCCCGCGCCTGACCGAAATGGAAGGCGTGTGTTCCACCGGCAAGGGCTGGGAATTCTTCGCCCCCCACGCATGGATGTGGCTGAACAACCGCGAAGGCCCGACGGCGGACGTGCGTTTCCGCCAGGCGGTCATGTACGCGATGGACCGCGAATTCATGCGCGACGTGGTGTGGAACGGCTTTGGCAAGGTGCCGACCGGGCCGGTGTCCTCGGCGACGAACTTCTATTCCGATGACGTGACCATCTACGACCACGACCCCGACAAGGCCAAGGCCCTGCTGGAAGACATGGGCTATGACGGCGAGCCGGTGCGCATCCTGCCGCTGCCCTACGGCGAGACATGGCAGCGCTGGGCCGAAGCGGTGCGCCAGAACCTGTCCGAGGTCGGCATCAACGTCGAAATCGACAGCGCCGACGTTGCGGGCTGGAACGAGAAGACGTCGCAGTGGGACTACGACATGGCCTTCACGTACCTGTACCAGTACGGCGATCCCGCGCTGGGCGTGTCGCGCAACTACACCGCCGATCGCATCGAAAAGGGCAGCCCCTGGAACAACGTCGAGGGCTACAACAACCCCGAGCTTGACGAGAAATGGTTCGCCGCCGCGACCATGACATCGACCGAGGAACGCCAGGCCGCCTATGACGAGATCCAGAAGGAAATCGTGGATGACGTGCCCGTGGCATGGATGCTGGAACTGGAATTCCCGACGATCTACCGCTGCAACGTGCATGATCTGGTGACCACGGGCATCGGCGTCAACGACGGTCCGCGCAACGCCTGGATCGAAGAGTAAACATCGCGGCCGGGCGAAACCTTCGTTCATCGTTCGAAGGTTTCGCCCGGCCTCACCAATTCAAGACTCACCAATTCAAGAAAAGAAAGCGACCGGCATGTCCGTCCTCGCCATCATTGCCACGCGGCTTGTCAAGGCCGCGCTGACGCTGCTTGCCATCGCGGTGCTCAACTTCTGCCTGCTGCACGCGGCGCCGGGCGATCCCGCCGTGGTGCTTGCCGGGGAGGCAGGCGCCGCCGACGAGCAGATGATCGAACAGCTGCGCGAACGCTTCGGGCTGGATCAACCCTTTGGCGTGCAGCTTTGGAAATATGTGTCGGGGGTCGCGCAGCTGGACCTTGGCTACAGCTTCCGGCAGGGCGCCCCGGTGATCGACCTGATCGCCGAAAGACTGCCCGCGACCTTGCTGCTGACGCTGACCGCCTTCGTCATCTCGCTGGTCTTCGGCATCGCGCTGGGGGTGGCCGCCGCCGCCCGCGTGGGCAAGCCGCAGGACAGCCTGGTGATCACGCTGGCGCTGCTGTTCTACGCCACGCCGCTGTACTGGGCGGCGCTGATGGCGGTGCTGGTGTTTTCGGTCTGGCTGGGCTGGCTGCCGGGGTTCGGCTATGAAACCGTTGGCGCCGGGTACACGGGGCTTGCCCGCGTGATCGACATCGCCAAGCACCTGGTGCTGCCGGCGCTGACGCTGGGGCTGTTCTTCATGGCGGTCTACATGCGGATGACGCGTGCCTCGATGCTCGAAGTGTCGACGGCCGATTTCGTGAAAACCGCGCGGGCCAAGGGGCTGTCGGGGGCGGTGATCCGCCGCCGCCACATCCTGCGCAACGCGATCCTGCCGGTGGTCACGCTGGCCGGTTTGCAGGCAGGCCAGCTGATCGGAGGGGCGGTGCTGACCGAAACCGTCTTTGCCTGGCCCGGCATCGGGCGGCTGATGTTCGAAAGCCTCGCCGCGCGCGATTACAACACCATCCTGGGCGTGTTCCTTGTGTCCGCCGCCATGGTCATCCTGTTCAACATCGTCACCGACATCGTCTACCGCCTCGTGGACCCCCGGATCGGAGCCCGCGCATGAGCTTCTGGAAACGCTTCCGCACCAATGTCGGGGCCATCGTCGGCGTCGTCCTTCTGGTCGCTGTCATCGCCATCGCGCTGCTGGCCCCGGTGATCTTTGAACATGGTCCCTGGCAGATGGTCCAGCGCCCGTTCCTGGCGCCTTTCGCGGTGGATGGCCTGCCGCTGGGCACCGATACGCTGGGGCGCGACGTGGCCTCGCAACTGGCGCATGGGGCGCGGGTGTCGCTGCTGGTGGGGCTTGTGTCCACGCTGGTGGCGCTGCTGATCGGCGTGCCGCTGGGCGCGCTGGCGGGGTTTTACGGCGGCTATGTGGATGAGGGCGCGATGCGCTTCACCGAATTCTTCCAGGCCATTCCGAACTTTGCGCTGGCCATCGTGCTGGTGGCGATCTTTGAACCCTCGCTTGCGTCGATCACGCTGGCCATCGCCATCGTGTCCTGGCCCCCGGTCGCGCGACTGGTCCGGGCCGAGGTCATGTCGGTGCGCAAGCGCGAATTCGTCGACGCGGCCACGCTGGCGGGGCTGTCGAAACACCGCATTCTTGTGCGCCAGGTGCTGCCCAACACGGTGTCGCCGATCATCGTCATGGCCTCGCTCATGGTGGCGACGGCGATCCTGCTGGAAAGCTCGCTGTCCTTCCTTGGCCTTGGCGATCCCAACGC
>CAXICP010000283.1:0-4879 GCA_964022595.1 uncultured Salipiger sp. | reverse complement strand
CCCAGGACCTGCATCGACGGGCTGATGGTGTCGTTGCGCCGGATGCTGGCGGCGCCCGCCCCGGCCAGGAACCGCGCCAGCGCGACAAGCGCCACCAGAAGCACCGCCGCCTGCAGGCCAAGCCAGAGCGACAGGCGCGAGGTGCCGATCCGGATCGCCACGCTTTCCAGCAGCGCCTGCGTCTCGTCCGCCAGCCCGATGATCGAGATCGTCACCCAGGCCCAGGCGGCATAGCGCAGAAGACCCCGCAGCGTGGGGTTGCCGATCAGCCGCGTTCCCAGCGCGATCAGCAGCCAGGCGCTGGCCAGCTGGGCGATGATGACCAGCAGGTAGGATCGCGACGGCCAGGTGGTCTGTTGCATGACCACGACCACCAGCCAGATCAGCGCGACAAACAGGATCATCCGCAACCGCCGCTGCAGCACGATGAATATGCGCAGCCGCCAGGTCGGCCAGCCCTCGCGCCGGCGCATCCAGTCCCGGACCGAAGGCTTCAGCCGCCGCGCCGCCAGGTGCGCGATCAGCAGCAGCGCCACCGCGATGCCGATCTGGTAGAAGTTCCACGGCCTCAGAAAGGTCGCAAGGAAGCTGCTGGCAAAGGCAAGCAGGTCGTGAAACGTGGCGAGCAACGTCTCGAACGGACCCTGCGGTATGGCCTCGGTCGGGTTCATCGGGCATGTACCTTGTTGCGGACGGCCAGAATTGCACCGCGGCGCGCGCGGGGCAAGCTGCGGGCGGCACTTGATCGGCGCGTGCGGAAAGAGTATCCCGCCCTTCATGGCTCGGCTTCTCGACCTCGGTGACCGCGTGCGTCTGCGCGAACGGTTCCACGGCGCCACCGTTTCGGTGCTCGCGCGGCTATAAGCCTGTCTCATGCCCGCTCTGGCGCAGGCGATCCACTTTGCGCCCAGCCCAAAGCCCACGGGCGCCTCGCGCCCCGCCACAGCCAAAGACACAACCGGAGAGACACCCATGTCCGGCAAGACGCTTTACGACAAGATCTGGGACGCCCATGTCGTCCAGCAGGACGAAGACGGCACCTGCCTTTTGTACATCGACCGTCACCTCGTGCACGAAGTGACCAGCCCGCAGGCCTTTGAAGGGCTGCGGATGACCGGTCGCAAGGTGCGCGCGCCCCAGCGCACCATCGCCGTGCCCGATCACAACGTGCCCACCACGCTGGACCGTGAAAGCGGGATCGAGAACGAGGAATCGCGCATCCAGGTCGACGCGCTGGACAAGAACGCACGCGATTTCGGCGTGAACTACTACCCGGTCAGCGACGTGCGCCAGGGCATCGTTCACATCGTCGGGCCGGAACAGGGCTGGACCCTGCCGGGCATGACCGTGGTCTGCGGCGATTCGCACACCGCCACGCATGGCGCCTTCGGCTCGCTGGCGCATGGCATCGGCACGTCCGAGGTCGAACACGTGCTGGCCACCCAGACGCTGATCCAGACCAAGTCCAGGAACATGAAGGTCGAGATCACCGGCCAGCTGCGCCCCGGCGTCACCGCCAAGGACATCACGCTTTCGGTGATCGGCAAGACCGGCACCGGTGGCGGCACCGGCTATGTCATCGAATATTGCGGCGAGGCCATCCGCTCGTTGTCGATGGAAGGCCGCATGACCGTGTGCAACATGGCCATCGAAGGCGGCGCGCGCGCCGGCCTGATCGCGCCGGACGAAACCACCTTTGCCTACGTCAAGGGCCGCCCGCACGCGCCCAAGGGCGCCCAGTTCGAGGCGGCGCTGGCCTGGTGGAAGACGCTGTATTCCGATGACGACGCGCATTGGGACAAGGTCGTCACCATCAAGGGCGAGGAAATCGAACCGGTCGTCACCTGGGGCACCTCGCCCGAGGACGTGCTGCCGATTTCCGCCTTCGTGCCGTCGCCCGACGATTTCACCGGCGGCAAGGTGGCCGCGGCCAAGCGGGCGCTGGAATACATGGGGCTTCAGCCGGGGCAGAAGCTGACCGACATCCAGATCGACACGGTGTTCATCGGGTCCTGCACCAACGGGCGGATCGAGGATCTTCGCGCCGCCGCCGCGATCCTGAAGGGCAAGAAGATCAAGGACGGGATGCGCGCCATGGTCGTGCCCGGTTCGGGGCTTGTGCGGGCGCAGGCCGAAGAAGAAGGGCTGGCGCAGATCTTCATCGACGCCGGTTTCGAATGGCGCCTTGCGGGCTGTTCCATGTGCCTGGCGATGAATCCCGACCAGCTTGCGGTGGGCGAACGCTGCGCCGCGACGTCGAACCGCAACTTCGAAGGTCGGCAGGGCAAGGGCGGGCGCACGCACCTGATGTCGCCCGCGATGGCCGCTGCCGCCGCGCTGACCGGGCATCTGACCGATGTGCGCGACCTGACCGGCGTGATGGCCGACGCCTGACGCCACCGACCGCTTCGGCACCACCTGATAGCCGCGCGCGAGACCCCTCGCGCGCGGCTTTTGCGTTCCCGGCGCGGGCCCGTTCGCGCGTTAACCACATGTTAACTTATTCGGAATGCGCGCGCCGCCCCTGTGGTACAAGGCTGGTGCCATCGCCCTGCCCGTGCTGCCGTTCGGCGCAATTTCCCGCCCGGACGGGGCCATGATCGCCAGATGCGACCCAGCCTCGAACAGGACAAAGACCAATGTATTGCATGACCCAAAAAAGCTTTTCGCTGGCGCTGGCCGTCGTCGCCGGTTTGACGGCGATGACCGGCGAAGGCGCCGCCGCAACCTTGCGCGCCGGATTTGACAGCGTGACCATGGCCGCCAACGATGACGGCTCGACCGCCGCCGTCGACATTGGGTTCGAAACCAACTTCTTCGGCCGGGTCAACGACCAGCTGCATGTGAACACCAACGGCAATGTCACGTTCGAAACCTCGCTCAACACGTTCACGGCGTTCGACCTGACCGCGACGGGGCGCCAGATCATCGCGCCGTTCTTCGCGGATGTGGACACGCGCAACTATGGATCCCGGGTCACTTACGGCACCGGAACGGTCGACGGCGCCGATGCCTTCGGGGTCAGCTGGATCGACGTGGGCTTCTTCGGCGGCAACGCCGGGGCCGGGACCAACAGCTTTCAGCTGGTGCTGATCGACCGGTCCGACACCGGGCTGGGCAATTTCGACATCGAATTCAACTACGGCCACATCGCTTGGGAATCGGGAACATTTTCCGGCGGCGACATCAACGGGCTTGGCGGCGATTCCGCGCGCGCGGGGTTTTCGAACGGCACGGGCGAGGCGGGCACCTATCTGGAAATCGCCGGATCGTCGGTGAACGGGGCCTTCGTTGACGGCGGCGTCAACGCGCTGGCAACCACGTCGAACGTGGGCGAGCCGGGGCGCTACCTGTTTTCCGCGCGCAGCGGCGCCGTTGCCTCGTCGACCGCCGCGGCCACCGCGGCGGTGCCGCTGCCTGCCGCGGGCTGGCTGCTGATCGCCGGGCTGGGCGGGCTGGCGGCCATGCGCCGTCGGCGCATGCGCTGAACCCAGGCCGGCACAGCGGCGCGGCCCACCCGCGCCGCCGTTTTCCTGCCCGCCCCGGCGCCGGGATACTTGTCGTCTGCACGGAATTCCCTTACTCAATCCAGCATCCGCACGGGGCGGGGGCCAGGAGAAGACGCGATGGAAAAATTCGAAAAGCTTACCGGGATCGCGGCGCCGATGCCGCTGGTGAACATCGACACCGACATGATCATCCCCAAGCAATTCCTGAAGACGATCAAGCGCTCCGGCCTTGGCGTGCATGCCTTCGACGAGATGCGCTACCTTGATGACGGGTCCGAGAACCCGTCCTTCGTGCTGAACCAGCCGGCCTACCGCGAGGCGCAGATCATCGTCGCCGGCGACAATTTCGGCTGCGGCTCGTCGCGCGAACACGCGCCGTGGGCGCTGGCCGATTTCGGCATCAAGGCGGTCGTGTCGACCTCTTTCGCGGACATCTTCTACAACAACTGCTTCAAGAACGGCATCCTGCCCATCGTCCTGCCGCAAGAGGCCGTGGACGTGCTGATGAAGGACGCGGAAAAGGGCGCGAACGCCCGCATGACTGTCGATCTGGAAAACCAGGTGGTCACCACGTCCGACGGCGAGCAGTTTTCCTTCGAAGTCGACGCCTTCAAGAAGCACTGCTTGCTGGAAGGTCTGGATGATATCGGCCTGACCATGGAAAAGGTCGGCGCCATCGACGGGTTCGAATCGCAGGCATCGCAAAGCCGCCCCTGGGTCTGATCCCGGTCGGCGAGCCATGATAAAGGGCGGGTCCGGTGGCCCGCCCTTTGCTTTTCAGGGTGGATCAGACGGTCAGCGCCAGGTTCATCTGCGGCACGTCGCCCTTGATGACCAGCTTTGCGTCGGTGGCGGCGATCACCTGATCCACCGTCACGCCCGGCCCCGTTTCTAGCAGGTACAGCCCGTCATCCAGCGGCGCCATCACGGCAAGCTCGGTCACGATCAGGTTGACCCGGCGGCGCGAGGTGACCGGAAGGGTGCATTCGGGCACGATCTTGGACACGCCCCTGGCGCTGTGCAGCATCGCGACGATGACCTTTTTCGCGCCGGTCACCAGATCCATCGCCCCGCCCATGCCGGGAACGAATTCGCCGGGGATCATCCAGTTCGCAAGGTGCCCCTGCGCATCCACCTGAAGCCCGCCCAGCACCGTCAGATCAAGGTGACCCCCGCGGATCAACCCGAAGGAAAAGGCCGAGTCGATGATCGACGCGCCCGGCACGGCCGACGTAAAGGTCCCGCCCGCGTCGGTCAGGTGGCGGTCGGTCATGCCCTCGGGCGGGCGGCGGCATCGGCCGAGCACGGCGTCGTGCGGCTGAAGGAAGACGCCAAGGGTTTCAGCCAGATGATCCGACACAAGAGTCGGA
>CAXICP010000282.1:0-4891 GCA_964022595.1 uncultured Salipiger sp. | reverse complement strand
ACTTGTCCGGCACGGTTTCGGCGCTGGCGGCGATGACCGTGCGCACCGACCCGAACCAGCTGATCAGCCAGCCAAGGTAATAGCCCGCGTGTTCCAGCGTGCAGCCGACGCGGAATTCATCCTCGGCGGGCCAGGGCGCCCCGCTTTCGGTCCGCCAGCTGCCATGCGCGGCCTGGGGGATGAACCCGTCGTCAAGCTCGGCGTAGATGGCGCGGGGCGTGCCCGCAACGCCCCGGCGCAGCGCGTGGCCCAGCGTCTGCGCCGCCTCGCCCAGCACCGAGCAGGGGGCCGACACCAGCAGCAGGCCACGCGCGCGGGCAAGCCCGTGCAGATCAACCGCCTCGGCCAGATCCATCGCGAGGGGCTTTTCAGAATAGACATGGTGCCCCGCCTCAAGACAGGCGCGGTTCAGCGCGTAATGCGCCCCCGGGTTGGTAAGGTTCAGGATGACGCCGCCCGCCGGCGCCATGGCAAGGAATTCACTGAGGGAGCCCGCCGCGTCCACGCCCCAATGGGCGCAGAACCTGTCGAGCCGCGGCGCATCGTGATCGTAGACGACCGCGATCTCGATCCCGGGCATGGATTTCAACGAGCGCATGTAAAGGTCGGCGACAAAGCCGCACCCAAGGATCGAAAGCCGCCGCGTCATGCGCCCTGCGCCCTGATCCGCCGGCGCCTTGATTGGGTCAGGTTGGTCATCTTGGTCCTTGCGGGTGATTCTTTCGCGGCTCGCACCACCCTGACAGACCAGACAACTGTGACCAGATTTCGGCGCATGCCCGGACAATCGTATCGAAGCGAAGGCGTTGCCCCGGACGCGGAAACAATGATCCGAATGTGATCCATCCGGCGCCACGTCGCGGGCGCTATCTTCTTTCTTTGGCTGGATTTTGCGGTAGGAATGTGGCGGGGGCCCGGTAAGGGTAGTTGGGTTCATGGAGTTCAGGATCGTCGGCGGCAAGATCGCCGTGAACGTGCCGACCAGGGCCGCGCTTTTGGCACGCGTTGCCAAGCGCCTTGCCCGTCGGCAAGGCTTTGCGCTTGCGACCATCAACCTTGACCATCTGGTGAAACTGCGCACCTCGCAGCCCTTCCGCGCGGCCTATGCCGAGCAGGATTTCGTGGTGGCCGACGGGCATCCGATCGTCTGGATGTCGCGGCTGGCGGGCCGCCCGGTGGAACTTATGCCCGGCTCTGACATCATCGTGCCGCTGGCCCAGCTTGCCGCGCGCCAGGGGGTGTCCGTGGCGCTGGTCGGCAGCCGCGAGGAAACGCTTGCCGCCGCGAAAACCTATCTGGAACGGGAAATCAGCGGTCTGAAGATCGTGCTTACGCTTGCCCCGCCCATGGGGTTCGACACCGCGTCCAGCGAGGCCGAGGACCTGCTGGAACAGGTGGCCGTTTCGGGCGCGGGGCTGTGCTTTGTCGCGATGGGCGCGCCGCGGCAGGAAGTGCTGGCCGCCGCCGGGCGGCGGATCGCGCCGCAGGTGGGTTTTGCGGGCATCGGCGCGGGGCTGGATTTCTTTGCCGGCACGCAAAGGCGCGCGCCGACCTGGGTGAGGGCCTATGCGCTAGAATGGTTGTGGCGCGTGCTGAGCGATCCGCGGCGGCTGGGCCTGCGCTATCTTCGCTGCCTTGCCATCCTGCCGGGGCAGTTGATGCGGGCGGCGCTGCATCGTCTGCGCGGGGGGCATCAACAACTGCGGCACTGATCCGGCTCAGACCCCCAGCCGCCTTGGCACCTTGCGCCGCAACAGCAGCAGATCCTTGATACGGCCCTTCATCCCGCGCGGCGGCAGAAGCTCGCGGTCGGTTTCGAACACGCTGCCGTTCAGCGTTTCATCCATGTTCAGCGCCAGTTCCACGCCCCAGCCGGCGGCGGTTTGCGGGTCGATGCCATCCGCGATGCCCATGTCGGTGCGCAGCATCCCCGGCAGCCAGTCGCTGATGACGATGCCGGGGAACCGGTCGCCCAGATCCGCCACCATCGCGCGCGTCAGGACCCGCGCCGCGCCTTTTGACACCGAATAGGCCGAGGACGCCGGCAGCGGCGCGATGTCGGCAAAGCTTGCCACGTTCAGGATCCGCCCGCGCCCGGTTTCGCACATCTGCGCCAGCGCGGCGGCAGAACAGGCCGCGACGCCTCCAAGGTTGATCGCGACGGTCTGCATGAAGCTTTCGGTGCTTTCATCCAGGAAATCGCGCCGGGGATAGACGGCGGCGTTGTTGATCAGCAGCGCGATGCGCCCCCGGGGTTGCAGCGCGGCGAAGGCGTCGCGCACCGCCGCCGGCGCCCCCACGTCCAACGTCACCGGCACGAACCGGGGTCCGGCCAGCGCTTTGGTCTGCGCCAGCGTCTCGGCCCGCCGGCCCATGCCCGCAACGGTAAAGCCGCGCCCGCACAGCGCGATGGCCAGCGCGCGGCCAAGGCCGGTTCCGGCGCCGGTGACGACGGCGATGCCGTCTTCGGGGGTCAGGCAGCTCATGTGTCCCTCGTTATGGCATCGGCAACGCGCAGGGCGTTGGCGGCGATGGTCAGCGACGGGTTCACCCCCATCGAACTTGGCATGAACGACGCATCGGCGCACCACAGGTTGGCCAGCCCGTGCGCCCGGCAATCGCCATCCAGCACCGAACGGGCCGGATCGGCGCCGAACCGCAGCGTTCCGCAGGGGTGGCCGAGGTTCAGCTCGGGGCCCAACCCCAGGAACATGCGCCGCTGCCCGGCAAAGGCCCGCGAAATGGCGCGGCGAAACGCGGCGCGTCGCGCCAGCAATTCGTCGTGCATCCGGTAGTCGATGGCAAACGCCGCGCCAGGCAGTACCCGGTTTTCCGCATAGGGCAGGTCTTCGAGCAGGCCGACAAAGATCTGCGCCTGCCCGAACAGCCGGGCCGCCAGCGCGGCAGGGATGCGCGTCAACTGGCGCAGCCCGGGCACGCCGCGCAGGGCGGACCGCCCCAGCATAAGGTTCAGGTAATGCACGATTTCGCCATACGAGGCGCGGATGCCCATCGCCTGGATCATCCCCATCCGTTCGCCGCCGTGGTGGTAAAGGTCGCGCAGGGCAATGGCCTTCGTCGCCCCCGCATCGGGCGTGCCGCGCGGGGGCCACAGCGCGAAGATCTCGTTCAGGTGAAACATCAGGTTGCGCCCCACAAGGCCCGAGCGGTTGGCAAGCCCTTCGGGCCATGGCTCGGACCGGGACGCCAGAAGCAGGCGCGGAGAGTTCAGCGCCCCCCCCGCAAGCACCACGTTGCGGGCGCGAAAGCCGTGGGTGTCGCCGCCGATGCGCGTCTCGACCCCGGTGATGCGGTCGGCCCCCAGCAGGCGCGTCACCTCGGCCCTGTCGATCAGAGCGGCGTTGCCGGTGGCCAGCGCCGGTTCCACCCCGGCCGACCGGCCATCCTTTTTGCAGGCGGTGGGGCACCGGGTGCCCATGCAGGACAGGCAGCCGGCGTCGCGCGCGATGGCGGTATGGGCGAAATAGGGGTGCAGGCCACGGTTGCGGAACGCTTCGAACAGGGCGGTTTCGGTGGCGTTCAGGCGCGGCGGCGGCGCCAGCGGCGGGGGCGGGTCCTGCCCAAGCGGATCGGGGGTGCCGTGCAGCCCGTAGATCATCGCCGCGCGGTCGAACCAGCCCGACATCGCGTCAAAGCCCACGGGCCAGCCCCCGGTCGGGTGGGGCCGCGTGGCAGAATGGTCCAGATCATGGCGTTCGGGGCGTTCCAGCGTCGCCGCATAGAACACCGAGGTTCCCCCCACGCCGGAGCCCAGCGGCGCGTAAGCCGTGAATGTCTGCCCGTTCACCCGCGCGGTCAGGGGCTCGGGCCACAGGCCCCGGGCCAGCCGGGCCTCGGGGACAAAGATATCGGACAACCCGTTGCGTTGCGCCCGGTGCCCCGCCTGGCCCCTTTCCAGGAACAGCACCTTCTGCCCGGCCTCGGCCAGGGCGCGGCCCGCCGTGCCGCCCCCGATGCCGGTGCCGATGACGATGACGTCCCAGTCGGTTTCTGCCGCCGGGTGGGTCACGTTTCGGGGCCTTGCGCACCCGCCGGGGCAAAGGCGGGCGCGAAAAGGTCGCGCAGCGCGCGCGCGGCCGTGTTGGTCACGTGGTTGTTGTCAAAGTAAAATCCCTTGCCGTCGATCAGCGCGTGGCAGGCGGCGGCGTCGCACAGCGCGGGCCAGGGGTCGATCCAGGTGATGGCGCCGCCGCGCGCCAGCGCGCGCCAGGGCGCTTCGGCGTCGGCGATGCGCGGATCCAGTTCGGCGCGGGGCATATGGGGGCGCGTGGCGGGGGCGGGGGCAAGCGGCCAGCCCGCATGCGCGGCCTCGCGCGCGGCGCGGCGGCTGTCGTACTGCGCGATCTCGGGCGGCTGGCGCAGCACCAGGATTTCGTCGAACCGCCTGCGCAGGGCAGAAACGGTCGCGCGCTCTGCCCGCGCCAGTAGGTCCGACTGGCGTTCATCCGTTCGGGCGGGGGCCTGCGCAGGATGCAGGGCGATGGTGTTGCGCGCATCCAGCCCGATGCCTCCCCCCGACGCGTAGTAGGTCCAGCGCCCGATCAGCAGCACCTTGCGCAGGCTGGGCAGCCCCTGAAGCGCCTGCCGGATCTGCAGGTTGGCGTTGGTGCAGGCGGCATCCTGCGCCGGGCTCGCCGCGCTTTCCACCTTGCGCAGGCCGAACAGCGGCGGGCAGCCCGCGCGCCACAGGATGATGCCGGGGGTGCCCGCGTCATGCGCGGCCAGGTCCAGCCCTTCCTTGAAGGCGCGTGCGTGGCTGTCGCCCCAGACCAGGGTCTGCGGAGGCCCGTCCGGGCCGATCGGGCAGACCTCGATCCCGCTTAGCGGGCCCTGCGCGGGCGTGGTGCAGCGCGACCAGTCCTGCAGGAAA
>CAXICP010000281.1:0-4897 GCA_964022595.1 uncultured Salipiger sp. | reverse complement strand
TTCCGCCCGACAGCGCGAGGTAGCAGGCCGAGGCGACCAGCGCGATGCCCGCCGCGATCTTCTTGCCGGGCCAGTGGTGGCGCGCCCTGGGCGGCAGTAAAAAGGCGATCCGCGCGGCGCCGAACACGAACCCCGCCAGCAGGCCCATGTGCAGCCCTGAGATCGCCAGCAGATGCGCAAGGTTGCTGTAGCGCAGCGCCCGGATGGTTTCCTGCGACATGCCAGAGCGGTCCCCGGTCATGATCGCGGCGGCGAAGGCGCCGGTTTCTCCGGGCAGCGCCGCCTGAACCCGCGCCGAAAGCGCCATGCGCAGGCGCGGCACCCATTGACCGCCCTGCGCGGGTTCCAGAAGCAGAACCGGGGTGCGGGTATAGCCCACGGCCCCCAGTTTCAGAAACCACGCATGGCGGCGAAAATCGAAGCCCCCGGGTTCGGCCGCACCAGCGGGCGGGCTAAGATGGCCCGTCAGCATCACGCGCATGCCCGGCGCGGGATCGAGATAGGATGTTTTGGAATGCAGTGAGACGCGCACGCGGGCGGGTGTTCTTGCCGGATCCATGCGGCTAAGCACCACGCGATCAAGCGTCAAGCGCAGCGCATCCGAAGCCGAGCGGTCGCTCGGCACGCCCCGCCCTGCGATCGGCCGGTAATAGCGAAACCAAAGCTGGGGCGCCGCGATCAGATGCGCCCGCGCGCCCGCCAGGGCAATGCCGCAGGCCAGCAGCCCCGCCGCGACGACAAGGGGCGCGTGCCCCACCCCAAGCCGCCGCGACAGAGCCAGCAGTCCGGCCCCGCAAAGGGCCACCAGCGCAAGGACCCATGGCTGCGGTTCGGCCTCCGAGAGGAAGTAAAGACCGATGCCGCAACCAAGGGCGACCGGCACCCAAGGGAACAGGTGCCCGCGTTGCCCGACCAACGCGCCCTCGAACAGCTGTAGGATCTGCCGCATGCTTGCCCCTGCGCCGTCCGCTGGTTAGAGGGATGCCTGACGTCATACGCCATTTCTGGTTACCGAGAGGTTAAGATCCCCATGTCCGCCGCACCCGTTGTCACCCGTTTCGCTCCTTCCCCCACGGGCTATCTGCACATCGGCGGCGCGCGCACGGCGCTGTTCAACTGGCTTTACGCGCGCGGGCGCGGCGGCAAGTTCCTGCTGCGCATCGAGGACACCGACCGCGCCCGGTCCACCCCCGAAGCCACCGCGGCGATCCTTGCGGGCCTTGACTGGCTGGGCCTTGATCACGACGGCGAGGTGGTAAGCCAGTTCGACCGCGCGCCCCGCCACGCCGAAGTGGCGCAGCAGTTGCTGGAACAGGGCGCGGCCTACAAATGCTTTGCCACGCAGGAAGAGATTTCGGCATTTCGGGAAAAGGCGAAAGACCTTGGCGGCTCGACCCTGTTCCACAGCCCGTGGCGCGATGCGGACCCGGCGACGCACCCGGACGCTCCGTTCGTGATCCGCCTCAAGACGCCGATGCAGGGCGAAACCGTGATCGAAGACCAGGTGCAGGGCCGCGTCACAATCCGCAACGACCAGTTGGACGACATGATCCTGCTGCGCTCGGACGGAACGCCAGTCTACATGCTGGCCGTTGTGGTCGACGATCACGACATGGGGGTCACCCATGTGATCCGCGGCGATGATCACCTGAACAACGCCGCGCGACAGATGGGCATCTATACGGCGATGGGCTGGCCGCTGCCGGTCTACGCCCACATCCCGCTGATCCACGGCCCCGACGGCAAGAAACTGTCAAAGCGTCACGGCGCGCTTGGCGTCGATGAGTACCAGAAAATGGGCTACCCGGCAGCTGGTATGCGCAACTACCTTGCGCGCCTCGGGTGGAGCCACGGCGACGATGAATTCTTCACCGACGCGCAGGCGCAGGATTGGTTCGACCTGCCGGGAATCAACCGCTCTGCCGCGCGGCTGGATTTCAAGAAGCTCGAGAATCTGTGCGGGCAGCATATTGCCGCCGCCGACGATGCTGCACTGCTGCAAGAAATCGAAGGATATCTCGCGGCCGCGGCATTGCCCGCGCTGACGGACGCCAGTAAGGACGCCATGCTGCGCGGCATGTACTGCCTGAAAGAGCGCGCCAAGACCTTTCCCGAACTGCTTGAAAAGGCTCATTTCATACTGGCGGACAGCCCGGTCGACATGGACGAGAAGGCGCAGCGCGCGCTTGACCCAGTATCCCGTGGTATACTGGCCAAGTTGACGCCGCAGCTGCAAAGTGTTAGCTGGACGCGGGAAGAGCTCGAGGGGACAATGGCCGCATTCGCCGAGACGCAGGGAACCAAGTTCGGCAAGCTCGCCGGGCCCCTGCGCGCCGCGCTCGCAGGCCGCGCCATCACCCCGAGCGTATTCGACATGATGCTGGTGCTTGGCCGCGAAGAAGCTATTCTTCGCATCGAGCAGGCAGCGGCCTCCGAGACGTGATCGCGCCCTTGAGGGGGACCCATGCACCGTTTCGACAGGCCATGTGATTGATTGCCGGGCACCGGGCGGTGCCTTTGGCCCCTTTCGAAAGGAACGAGACGAGCATGGCTGACACTCCGAAGAAGACCGCGACGCTTTCGATCGACGATCAAAGCTTCGAGCTGCCGATCTATTCGCCGACCGCGGGCCCCGACGTGCTCGACATTCGCAAGCTCTATGCGCAGGCTGGCGTCTTTACCTACGATCCGGGCTTTACCTCGACCGCCAGCTGCGACAGCACCATCACCTTCATCGATGGCGACAAGGGCGAGCTGCTGCACCGCGGCTATCCCATCGACCAGCTGGCCGGAAAATCGCATTACCTCGAAGTCTGCTACCTGCTGCTTTACGGCGAACTGCCGACCGCCACCGAGCTTGAGACGTTCGAAAACACCATCACGCGCCACACCATGCTGCACGAACAGATGCAGTATTTCTTCCGCGGGTTCCGCCGCGATGCGCACCCGATGGCGACGATGGTGGGCGTGGTCGGCGCCATGTCGGCGTTCTACCACGACAGCACCGACATCAGCGACAACAAGCAGCGCGAGATCGCCTCGCACCGCCTGATCGCCAAGATGCCGACGATCGCGGCCTGGGCTTACAAGTATTCCATCGGGCAGCCTTTCGTGTATCCCCGTAATGACTTGAGCTACGCGGCGAATTTCCTGCACATGTGCTTCAGCGTGCCGGCAGAACCCTACCACGTGAACCCGATCCTGAGCCGCGCGATGGACCGGATCTTTACCCTGCATGCGGACCACGAGCAGAACGCGTCGACCTCGACCGTGCGCCTTGCATCGTCGTCGGGGGCGAACCCGTTCGCCTGCATCGCGGCCGGTATCGCCTGCCTTTGGGGCCCGGCGCATGGCGGCGCCAACCAGGCCTGCCTTGAAATGCTCAAGCAGATCGGTTCGCCCGACAAGATCCCCGAATACATCGCCCGCGCCAAGGACAAGAACGACCCGTTCCGCCTGATGGGCTTTGGCCACCGGGTCTACAAGAACTTCGATCCCCGCGCGACGGTGATGAAGCAGTCCGCGGACGAGGTGCTTGACCTGCTGGGGGTCGAGAACAACCCGGTGCTCGCCACCGCCAAGGAACTGGAAAAGCAGGCACTGGCCGACGATTACTTCGCCGAAAAGAAACTGTTCCCGAACGTCGATTTCTATTCGGGCATCATCCTTGAAGCGATGGGCTTCCCCACGTCCATGTTCACCCCGATCTTCGCGCTGTCGCGCACCGTGGGCTGGGTGTCGCAGTGGAAGGAACAGCTTGCCGATCCGCAGCACAAGATCGGCCGTCCCCGCCAGCTGTACCGTGGCAGCACCGCGCGCGATTACACCGATATCGAAACGCGCTAAGGCGCGCCATTCGGGCATCCCTGGAACCGGCCTCTGCAAGGGGGCCGGTTTTTTCTTTTGCGAATCCGGCGGATCGCGGGCCGCCCCGGTTCGGTTCAATGCGCGCTGTGGGCCGATCATCCGCCGCACTGTTTCGCGTCTTTCCGAAATGCGCGGAATGGGGCGCCATTGGCCCCCGTTTGGCGATGGAAACAGACCGTTTCCCGCAAATTTCGGCACATTGCGTTCAGTTTGGGGCAAATCAGGGGCAACGACTTTCTCCTGCCGGCATTCAAGGAGCCCCCCATGTCAACCGGACAGCAAATCTTTGTCACCCTTGGCTGCGATCCCACCGTCACCGTCCAGATCATCGAGGACGAAGGCGCGCTCTGGCTCAGCGTGACGTCCGACGATCCCGCCAATACCGACATCGACGGGCTGTTCCTGAACTTCGCCAACGATGACGTTCTTGGCGATCTGCACATCAACCCCGAATTCAGCGAAGACATCGGATCGAACGGCGAGAACATCACCGGGTTCGAAGCCTCTGTCGGCACCCTCAACCAGCTCAACAACGGCGCCCAGGTGCAGGGGCAGTACGATTGCAAGATTGAATTCGGCACCGAGGCCTATACCAATGGCGGCGATGTGGACCAGGCCGCGCTGACCTTCTGGATCGATGGTGCGGACGGGCTGACGATCAACGATCTGGACCTTGGCTCGCTGACCTGCGTGGTGAATTCGGAAACCGGTACGGGACTTGCCCTGACCAATGCAGAGGCCGGCGCCGACACGCCGTCCTATGAAACCACCGTCGCGGCGGCGGATGATTTCAACGATATCCAATACGCCTGGCAATCCGACATCGTCGCCCATTCGGGCAAGTGGTACGCCACCAACGGCGAGCTTGCGGCGAACGGGTGCAAGGACGGCAACCTCTGGTTCGACAAGGTCGAGGTGGACGGCTCGCTGGAGATTTCCTTTGACGCGCGCGCGCCGCACCCGGAATATTTCGAAAACGGCGGCTGGGCCGGCGACAGCCTTGATGTCTGGGTGCAGATCGACGGCGGCA
>CAXICP010000280.1:0-4912 GCA_964022595.1 uncultured Salipiger sp. | reverse complement strand
TGCCCTGATGGTCGAACAGCGCGGCTGCGTCTACTGCACGCAGATGCACGAAGAGGTGTTTTCCGACCCCGCCATCCGCGATTACATCGCCGCGCATTTCTTCGTGGTGCAGGTGAACCTGCATGGCGACACCGAGATCGTGGATTTCGACGGCGAATCGCTGTCCGAAAAGGCGGCGGCGCGCAAGTGGCGCGTGCTGTTCACGCCCAGCATCCTGTTCCTGCCCCAGGAGGTCGGGCAGGGGGTGAACGCCGCCGACGCCGCCGTCGCGGTGATGCCGGGGGCCTTTGGCAAGGGCACCACCATCGACATGTTCACATGGGTCGCGCAGGAGCGCTATCTTGCTGAAGGCGATGAGGATTTCCAACGCTACCACGCCCGGCGGATCCGCGAGCGCAGCAACGGAAGCACCGACTAGGCCCGCGTTTGCGGCGCAATAATTCGCGTATATGAATTTGTTGTTGCGTGCGGGGGCAGCCGTGCTCTACGCTGTTTCCCAGCCACGGAGGAACGGCCCCCACAAGGGCCGCGTGAGTAGCCAAAGGAGGGATCATGAAACTTGCAGGACCGATTCTGGTCGGATTATGCGCCGCCAGCACTGGCTTTGCCGCAGGCACCGCCCCGGACGATGTGCGCTTTGGCGAATACGGCGAGGTCGAGGTCCCGCTGATAGCCTCTGCCGGGGATGCCGCTCGCGGCCAGCAGATCTTTTCCGAAAAGGGCATGGGCAATTGCGTGTCCTGCCACCAGCTGTCGGCCTTGCCCGACGTGCCCTTCCAGGGCGAGGTGGGCCCGCCCCTTGACGGGGTCGGCGGATATCGCAGCGCGGCGGAACTGCGCGGCATCCTGGTGAACGCCAAGATGACCTTTGACGGCACGGTGATGCCGGCCTTCTACAAGACCAGCGGCTTCATTCGCCCCGGCGACGGATACAGCGGCAAGGCGGCAGAGGGCCCGATCGCGCCGATCCTGTCGGCGCAGGACATCGAGGATGTCGTGGCCTTTCTTGGCACGCTCACCGACTGACTGACGCGCGCGACACAGATCACAGGAGAAACGCAAATGGACCTTACACGTCGTGAAACCCTGGGCGCGTGCGGCGCCGCAGCGCTGCTGGCAATGCTGCCCGCGCCCGCCCTTGCCAGGACAACGGACGACTGGATCGCCGAATTCACCGGCGGCGCCGACATGGCGGAAGGCGGGCTTGACCTGACGGCGCCGGAAATCGCCGAAAACGGCAACACGGTGCCGATCGAGGTCGGCGCCCCCGGCGCAAGCGAAATCCTTGTGCTGGCCACCGGCAACCCGACGCCGGGCGTGGTGAAGTTCACCTTCGGCCCGCTGGCGGGATCCCAGCGCGCATCGACCCGCATCCGCCTGGCCGGAACGCAGGACGTCATCGCCATCGCCAAGCTGGCCGACGGCAGCTTCGCCAGGGCATCGACGACCGTCAAGGTCACCATCGGCGGCTGCGGCGGCTGAGTTCAGGACAGGAGGAAAGACCATGGCAGACGGCGTCAAACCCCGCGTAAAGGCTCCCAGGACGGCCTCGGCCGGTGAGGTGGTGACCATCAAGACCCTCATCAGCCACCCCATGGAATCGGGGCAGCGCAAGGACGGGTCGGGCAACCCGATCCCCCGGTCCATCATCAACCGCTTCACCTGCGCGTTCAACGGCCAGATGGTCGTGGACGTGACGCTGGAACCGGCGATCTCGACCAACCCCTATTTCGAATTCGAAGCGAAGATCCCCGAAGCGGGCACGTTGCAGTTCACCTGGTACGACGACGACGGCTCGGTCTACGAGGACAGCAAGCCCATCGAGATAAGCTGACGCAAGGCGACGCCCCATCCCCGGCAAGCGGGGCAGGGCCATTCAGGGAGGGAACACAGATGAAGACGACGATCCTTGCGGCCGCCGCGCTTGTGCTTGGGGCGCAGGCGGCCCTGGCGGGCGGCCCGGATGACGACACGCTGACGATCAACGAGGACATCGCCATCGTCACGCGAACCGACGCTCCGGCCCATCTTGAAAATCTCGACACGATCTATTCCGGCTGGCATTTCCGCGACGACGACACGCAGGCGATGGAAATGGACGATTTCGACAATCCCGGGATGATCTTCGTGGACATGGCGATCGATGCCTGGTCCGCCCCCGAGGGCAGCGAAGGCAAATCCTGCGCCGATTGCCACAACGATCCCGAAAGCATGGCCGGGGTGCGCGCGGGCTATCCCAAGTGGTCCGAAGAGGGGGGCGAGGTGCGCACGCTGCAGATGCAGATGAACGCCTGCCGCACCGAACGCATGGGCGCCGAGCCGTGGAAATACGACGCGGGCGCCGCCATCAACATGGAAGCGCTGCTGTCGTCGGTGTCGCGCGGCATGCCGGTCAATGTCGCCACCGACGGCCCCGCCGGCGAAACCTGGGAGCGCGGGCGCGAGATCTACTACACCCGCTACGGGCTGCTGGAACTGTCCTGCGCCAATTGCCACGAGCAGAACTTCGGCAATTACATCCGCGCCGACCATCTGAGCCAGGGCCAGGTGAACGGCTTTCCGACCTACCGGCTGAAGAACGCCAAGCTGAACGGGATGCATTCGCGCTTCAAGGGCTGCGTACGGGACACGCGCGCGGAAACCTTCGCCCCGGGTTCTGCGGAATTTGTCGCGCTGGAACTTTACGTCACCTCGCGCGGCAACGGTCTGTCGGTCGAAGGGCCGTCGGTCCGCAACTAGCGCCTTTGCCCCCGCGCGAGCGTCCGCGCGGGGATTTTTCCACCCAATCAATTCACACATGCGAATGTGAATCGCGAACGAGGACGTAAGGATGATCTCAAGACGCGACTTTCTTCAGGTGTCGATGGCGGCCTCTGCGCTTTATGGTGCGGGCGGTTTCGGCAACTGGGCGCGGCTGGCCGCGCAGCAGGCCCTGACGCAGGACCAGCTTTTGCAGTTCGACAGTTTCGGGAACGTCTCGCTGATCCATGTCACCGACATTCACGCCCAGCTAAAGCCGATCTGGTTCCGCGAGCCGTCGATGAACATCGGCGTGGGCGGGAACAAGGGCGCGGTGCCCCATGTCACCGGGGCCGAATTCCGCAAGCTGTACGGCATCGACGATGGATCACCGTCGCATTACGCGCTGTCCTCGGGGGATTTCGCCAGCCTTGCGCGGGGCTATGGCAAGGTCGGCGGGCTGGACCGGGTGGCGACCGTGGTCAATGCCATCCGCGCCGACCGGCCGGACGCGATCCTGCTGGACGGCGGCGACACCTGGCACGGGTCGATGACCTGCCACAAGACCGCCGGGCAGGACATGGTCAACGTGATGAATGCGCTGAAACCAGATGCCATGACCTTTCACTGGGAATTCACGCTTGGGTCGGACCGGGTGCGGGAAATCGTCGAAGGGCTGCCCTTTGCCGCGCTGGGCCAGAACATTTTCGACGCCGAGTGGGACGAGCCGGCCGAGCTGTTCAAGCCCTACCAGTTCTTTGATCGCGGCGGCGTCAGGGTGGCGGTGATCGGACAGGCGTTCCCCTACATGCCCATCGCCAACCCCGGCTGGATGTTTCCCGAATACAGCTTTGGCATCCGCGATGCGCACATGCAGCAGATGGTCGACGAGGTGCGCGGGCAGGGCGCCGAGCTGGTCGTCTGCCTAAGCCACAATGGGTTCGACGTTGACAAGAAAATGGCCGGCATCGTCAGCGGCATCGACGTGATCCTGTCGGGCCACACCCATGATGCGCTGCCCGAACCGGTGCTGGTGGGCGAGACGATCATCGTGGCCTCCGGGTCCAACGGCAAGTTCGTCTCGCGCGTTGATCTGGACGTGCGCGACGGGCGCATGATGGGGTTCCGCCACAAGCTGATCCCGATCTTTTCCGACGTGATCGCGCCCGACCCAGAGGTGGCGCAATTGATCGACGAACAGCGCGCGCCCTTCCAGGCCGAGCTGGAAGAGGTGATCGGCCACACCGAAAGCCTGCTTTACCGGCGTGGCAATTTCAACGGCTCGTGGGACGATCTGATCTGCGATGCCCTGCTTTCGCAGCGCGAAGCCGACATCGCCCTGTCGCCCGGCGTGCGCTGGGGCCCGTCGCTGATACCGGGCGATCCGATCACCCGCGAAGACATCTGGAACGTCACCTCGATGAGCTACGGCAAGGCCTACCGCACGGAAATGACGGGGGAATTCATCAAGGTGGTGCTTGAAGACGTGGCCGACAACATCTTCAACCCCGATCCCTATTACCAGCAGGGCGGCGACATGGTCCGCACCGGGGGCATGGGCTATCGCATCGACATCGGCAAACCGCAGGGCGCGCGGATCTCGGACATGACCCTGCTGAAAACGGGCGAGCCGATCGACCCGTCCAAGACCTATGTCGTGGCGGGCTGGGCCAGCGTCAACGAGGGCACCGAGGGCCCGCAGATCTGGGACGTGGTCGAAAGCCACATCCAGGCCCTTGGCACCGTGACCCTGCCCGAAAACACCAGCGTGACCGTGACCGGCGTATAAGGAGACGCGACATGGACGATACCACTCGGCCGGGGCCTTCGCGCCGGCAGTTCCTGGCGGGCGCGGCGGTTGCCGGCGTTGCGGGCGGCGCGGGGGCGGGGGAACCCGACCCGCTGATCACCGAAGTGCAGCCCTGGGCCAGCGGCTTCGGCGACGGGGTCGACGCCACGCCCTACGGGTTGCCGATCAGGTTCGAACAGGACGTGATCCGCCGCAACGTGGAATGGCTGACCGCCGACACCACCAGCTCGATCAACTTCACCCCGATCCACGCGCTGGACGGTACGATCACCCCGCAAGGTTGCGCGTTCGAGCGTCACCACTCGGGTGCGATCGAGCTGCGCAAGGAAGATTATCGTCTGATGATCAATGGCGTGGTCGATA
>CAXICP010000279.1:0-4920 GCA_964022595.1 uncultured Salipiger sp. | reverse complement strand
GAGCGTTGCCGTCAGCACCGGGAAGGCCGCGACGATCAGCACGTTGGTCACAAGCGATGTCCAGGTGAAGATGGGCATGTCGAACAGCTTCATGCCCGGCGCGCGCATCTTGAGGATCGTGGCGATCAGGTTGATGCCCGACAGCGTGGTGCCCACCCCGGCAATCTGCAGCGCCCACAGGTAGTAATCCATCCCCGGCCCGGTGCTGTAGCTTGGCCCCGACAGCGGCGGAAACGCCAGCCAGCCCACGCGCGCGAATTCGCCCACGAACAGCGACACGTTCACCAGCAGCGCGCCGGCGACCGTCATCCAGAACGAGAAGTTGTTCAGGAACGGAAAGGCCACGTCGCGCGCGCCGATCTGCAACGGCATGACATAGTTCATCACCCCGGTGACAAAGGGCATCGCCACGAAGAAGATCATGATGACCCCATGCGCGGTGAACACCTGATCATAGTGGTGCGGCGGCAGGTAGCCTTCGGCGCCGCCCGCGGCCATGGCCTGCTGGGCGCGCATCATCAGCGCATCGGCAAAGCCGCGCACCATCATCACGAAGCCCAGCACCATGTACATGATGCCGATCTTCTTGTGATCGACCGACGTGACCCAGCCGGTCCAAAGCGGCTGCCACAGGCGGAAATGCGTCATCAGCGCAAGCAGCACCAGGCCGCCCAGGGCGATGCCCGCGAAGGTGCCGATCAGGATCGGTTCGTGGTAGGGGATCCAGTCAAGCGACAGGCGCCCGAAGATCGGCGAGAATGTCTCGGCAGGGGAGATGGCTTCAGATGCCATTGGTCTGTGCCTCCGTCTTGGCCCAATCGGGGCTGCAAAGTGCGTCGGGATCGATGTCCAGCAGGGTGGCCAGCAGGGTGGTTTGCCCGGCGCCGGTGTCGGTTGCCTCGTGGCCGTGATCGGCGGCGCCGTGGCCTTCCAGCGGGGGCAGTTCGATCAGGTTGCCGAACCCGTCGATGGTGCGCCCGCGGTCATAGCTGTAGGCCCCGGCGTTGCCGATGCCGTCCAGGCCTCCGCCGCCCATGCGGTCCTGCATCATCATCTGGCCCATGCAGACCTTGCCGTCTTCGACGCACATCTGCGCGATGCGGTCGAACAGCCCGTCCTCGACCGATCCGTAATAGCGCACCGGCGCGTTCATCGACGGCTTTTCCAGGTCAAGGTAGCTGGCGCGGGTCAGCGCATCGCCCCCCTCGCGACGCGCGGCGACCCAGGCGTCGAAATCGGTATTGCTGAGCGCCAGCGTGTCAAAGGTCATCCCCGCGAAACCCGGCCCGCTGTAATGCGCCGAGCGGCCCGGATAGACGCCCTGCTGATCCGCGATCAGGTTCAGCCGGGTTTCCATGCCCGCCATGGAATAGACCATGCCGCCCAGTTTCGGGATCGACAGCGTGTTCATCACCGTCGACGAGGTCAGGCTGAATTCCACCGGGCGCCCCGCCGGGATCGCCAGTTCGTTGACCGATGCGACGCCCTCTTCGGGGTAGATGAACAGCCATTTCCAATCCAGCGACACCGCCTCGACGCGCAGCGGCTCTTGCGTCGACACTTCGGCGGGCAGCGCGGCGTATGGGTCCAGCCGGTGGGTATAGACCCAAGTGTACCAGCCCAGCGCGATGACGATCAGGATGGGAACGCCCCAGACCACCGCTTCCAGCTTGTTGGAGTGTTCGAATTCGGGATCGTAATCGGACGTGTCGGGCCGGTCGGCGCGGTAGCGGATCGGGAACCAGACCGCCATGACCAGTACCGGCAGGATCACGATCAGCATCAGAAGAACGGAAATGACGAGCAGGTCGCGCTGCTGCGCCCCCACCCAGCCATGCGGGAAAAGCACGTCGTACTGGCATCCGGACAGCGCAAGCGCGCCCAGCACCGCCAGCAGCGGTTTTTTGATAGCAAACAAAATTTCGGCCTCTTGTTTGTCCGTCAGGCCGCCAGCCGAAAAAGGGGGGAGAAGCTGGCGACCCGGATCAAGGGTTGCGGGCATGGACCTAAACCCGCGGCGCACCCGGATCTCTGCGACGCATCGCCACATCGGCCCCTTGGGGCGGCGATGCTCACGCTTCCTTGAGAAAACATGCCTGCATCGTGTACCTTCTGCGACAATTTGGAACATTCCCCTGCCCGCCGAAGGGGATGCGCGGCGGGGCTGCCGGCCCCCCTGCCCCGCCGCGCTGACCCGGGGGGCGGCGCGCGCGATTCGCTGTCCGCCCTGCCCGGCGCGCGGTCATGGCGCGGGGTGGCCCCAGCGGTGGCCGCGGGGGTGGCCCAGGGGGCGGGGCATCATCGCTCTTGATTTGTGCGCCGGTCGCGCGCAGCTTCTGGGTATGAACAGCCTTACCCCCTTTCCGGGCCGGGGGCCGGCCTCGCCAGAGGTCGTCGCCTTCCAGAGGCCCGAACTGAACGTCATCCTGTCGCTGTACGGTCGCATGGTCGCCGCCGGAGAATGGCGCGACTACGGCATATCCTCGCTCAGGGACCGGGCGGTGTTCTCGGTCTTTCGCCGCACCGCCGAAAACCCGCTGTACCGGATCGAAAAGAACCCCAAGCTGCGCGGCAAGCAGGGCATGTACGCCGTGTTCGGCCCCGAGGGGCAGGTGCTCAAGCGCGGGCATGACCTGAAGACGGTGCTGCGCGTGCTGGAACGCAAGTTGATCCGGGCGGTCAGCAACGACTGACCGCCCGCGCCGGGGTCAGGGCCGGCCGATCATCGCGCACAGCAGCTCGAACATGATCGTCACGCCCAGGAAGGCAGTGCCGCCCGCTTGATCGAACGGCGGCGAGACCTCGACCAAATCGGCGCCGACGATGTTCAGCCCGTCCAGCGCGCGCACCACCTGCAGCGCCTGGTAGCTGTTCGGCCCGCCCACTTCGGGGGTGCCGGTGCCGGGGGCAAAGGTCGGATCGACGAAATCGATGTCGTAGCTGACATAGGTGGGGGCGGTGCCCACGATCTCGCGCGCTTCGGTCATCACGTCATCGACGCCGCGGGCGTGGAATTCTTCGATCGGGATGATGCGGATGCCGTTGGCGGCGGCGAAATCGCGATCCTCGGTGTCGTACATGCTGCCGCGAATGCCGATCTGCACCACGCGTTTCGGGTCAAGCAGCCCTTCTTCGACGGCGCGGCGGAACGGCGTGCCGTGGGTGTAGAGCTGGCCGCCGAAATAGCTGTGCCACAGGTCGGTGTGGCTGTCGAAATGCACCATGCCCAGCGCCGTGTCGCGCGCCACGGCCCGCAGCACCGGCAGCGACGTCAGGTGATCGCCCCCCGCCGTCAGGGGCCGGATGCCGCTGCGCACCAGCTTGTTGTAGAAGGCGGTGATGCGTTCCATGCTGTCCAGGATGTCGGCCGGGTTCGGCCCCACATCGCCCAGATCGGCGCAGGCGACGGTTTCGAACGGGCGCAGGCCGGTCACGCCGTGCTGGGCGCGGATCATGGTCGAGGCATCGCGCAGCTGGCGCGGGCCGTGGCGCGGGCCGGGGCGGTTGGTGGTGCCGCTGTCCCAGGGCACGCCGACGATGCCGATGTCCACATCCGCGAACCGGTCGTGACCGGGCTGGACCAGCGGCAGCCGCATGAAGGTGGGGATGCCTGCGAAGCGGGGCAGATCCATGCCCGAAACGGGGTGAAAGAAGGGGTCGGTGGTCATGTGGTCCTCATGTGTGATGGCGCCGACGCAACCGCCTGACGCCGGGATTTGCAAGCGCTACCCGCAGGATGACCCAAGGGATCAGGCCGATGGCTCGTCCTGCATCAGGATCTCGCGCGATCTGGAGGCGAATTCGCGGCGCAGGATGACGATCAGCGTGATCGCGGTCGCCAGGATCAGGATCTCGCCGCCCAGCAGCCACGCCGCCGAGGCGATGCCGAAATAGACCGACCGCAGCCCGCGATTGTAGCTGCGCGCGGCAAAGATGTTGATCTCGGCCGCCTTGGCGGCGCGGTGATAGGCCAGCTGCGATTCGTCGTTGGGCACCGATCCCATCATGACCGAGCAATAGCCGAACAGGCGGTTCGACCAGACGAATTTCAGGAAAGCGTTGGCGGCGAACAGCAGGATCAGGAACAGCTTGACCTCCCACACGATCACCGGGGCGTCGGCATCGGCGAAATCCCCCGCCACGCCGCGCAGACGGTCGGCATCGCCCAGCAGCGCAAAGATCCCCGAAATGGCGATCATCGCCGCCGATGCGAAGAACGCCGTGCTCTGGCGCAGCGATCCCACGATCTGGCTGTCGAAGATGCGCGGCTGGCGGGTGACGAAATGCTGCATCCAGGCGCGGCGATACTGCGCCATCAGCTTGGTGACCGACAGGCGCGATTTGGGCGGATTCTCGATCACCCAGGACGACCCGAGCCAGGTCAGCGCCAGCAAGGCCACCGCCACCCCGTCGATCACCGAGAAATACCCAAGGCGGGTGACCCATTCCATGATCAGAACGGCTTGGTCACCACGACCCACAGGATCGCGATCACCCCGAAGACGCTGACCTCGTTGAAGATGCGCAGGAACAGGTCGGACGCATCAAAGACGCCCCTGCGCGCGCGCATCACCAGCCGCCCCGTCCAGACGTAATGCACCGCCAGCAGCGCGACGAGCGCGATTTTCAGATGCACCCAGGGCGCGAATCCCCACAGCCAGCCAAGCCACAGCCCCGTGATGACCGCGATCACCGCCAGCCCGGCGGAAAAGCGGTACAGCCGCACCGTCAGATCGCCCAGCGGGCCGAAGGCGCCCATCCGGTCCCATTCGCGTTTCCAGTAGATCAGCGCGCGCGGCACGGCAAAGACGGATGTCACCCAGCCCATCACGCAAAGGATATGTATGATCTTGACCCAGTCCATGGCTCCTTGATGTCCGCCTTGCGCCGCCTGCGCAAGGGCGCTTGCGCGGTAGGACG
>CAXICP010000278.1:0-4943 GCA_964022595.1 uncultured Salipiger sp. | reverse complement strand
CGCCTCGCGCACCATCAAGGATTGCATCCGGCTGGGCGGCGAAGACTACACCATCCGCACCTCGCTGCTGGAAACGCGCTACCTGACCGGGCACGAACCGCTTGCCCGCGAATTGGAAGAGCGCCTGGAAAAGGACCTGTTCAAGGGCACCGAACGGGCTTTCGTCGCGGCCAAGCTGGACGAGCGCGCGCAGCGGCTGCGCAAGCAGGGCCTGCGCTACGTGGTCGAACCCAACGTCAAGGAAGGCAAGGGCGGGCTGCGCGACCTGCAATCGCTTTACTGGATCACCAAGTACATCCACCACACCGACGACGTGCAGCAACTGGTCACCCTGGGCGTGTTCCGCCGCGAGGAATACACCACCTTCATGCGGGCCGAGGAATTCCTCTGGGCCACCCGCTGCCACCTGCACCTGTGCTCGGGGCGCGCGGTGGAACAGCTGACCTTCGACATGCAGGTCGAGGTCGCCGCCGCCATGGGCTACGCCGATCGCGGGGGGCGGCGCGGGGTGGAATGGTTCATGCAGGACTATTTCCGCCACGCCACCGCCGTGGGCGATCTGACACGGATCTTCCTGACCGCGCTGGAAGCCGAGCAGCAGAAGGACGCGCCCCTGCTGACCCGCATGTTCAAACGTTCACCCAAGGTGCGCGAGGGGTACGAGATCGTCCACAACAGGCTGGCGATTTCGGACGATGCCGCCTTCCTGTCGGACAAGCTGAACATGCTGCGCATCTTCGAAGAAGGCCTGCGCACCGGCCTGCTGATGCACCCCGACGCCATGCGGCTGGTCAAGGCCAACCTGCACCTGGTCGATGACGACATGCGCGGCAACAAGGAAGCGCGGCGCATCTTCCTTGACCTGCTGCTCAAGCATGGCAACCCGGAACGGTCGCTGCGCCGGATGAACGAGCTGAACATGCTTGGCACCTTCATCCCCGAATTCGAACCCATCGTCGCGATGATGCAGTTCAACATGTATCACAGCTACACGGTGGACGAGCATACCATCCAGTGCATCGCCACCCTGTCCGAAATCGAACACGGCGACCTGGTCGAGGAACTGCCCGTCGCGTCGACCATCCTGCGCGAGGGCGTGAACCGCAAGGTTCTGTACATCGCCATGCTGCTGCACGACATCGGCAAGGGCCGGGACGAGGACCATTCCGTGCTGGGCGCCCAGATCTCGCGCAAGGTGGCGCCGCGGCTGGGGCTGTCCAAGGCGGAATGCGCCACGGTCGAATGGTTGATCCGCTATCACCTGCTGATGTCGGACATGGCGCAGAAACGCGACATCGCCGATCCGCGCACCGTGCGCGATTTCGCCAAGGCGGTGCAGACGCGCGAACGGCTTGACCTGCTGACGGTGCTCACGGTCTGCGACATCCGCGGCGTCGGGCCCAACACCTGGAACAACTGGAAGGCCGCGCTGCTGCGCGCGCTGTACCGCCAGACCCGCCGCGCGCTTGAAGACGGGATGGAGGCGCTCAACCGCGAGAACCGCGGCGCCGAGGCCAAGAAGGCCCTGCGCGACGCCCTCAACGAATGGGACCAGAAGGACCTGCGCACCGAAACCGCGCGCCATTACGATCCCTATTGGCAGGGGCTGCATGTCACCGCGCATGTGACCTTCGCGCGGCTGCTCAAGGACATCGGCAACGACGAGATCCGCATCGACATCCACCCAGACGAAGACCGCGACGCCACGCGCGTGTGCTTTGCCCTGTCCGACCATCCCGGCATCTTTGCCCGGCTGGCCGGCGCGCTGTCGCTGGTCGGGGCGAACGTGGTGGATGCGCGCACCTTCACATCCAAGGACGGCTTTGCCACGGCGGTGTTCTGGATCCAGGACATGGACGGCACCCCGTTCGAGGAAAGCCGCCTGCCCCGTCTGCGCGACATGATCCGCAAGACCCTGCGCGGCGAGGTCAAGCCGCGCGAGGCGATCCATTCGCGCCTGAAGTTCAAGAAGCGCGAGCGCGCCTTCAGCGTGCCAACCTCGATCACCTTCGACAACGAAGGGTCGGAAATCTACACCATCATCGAGGTCGACACCCGCGACCGCCCCGGCCTGCTGTACGACCTGACCCGGACCCTGTCCGAAAGCAACGTCTACATCGCCTCGGCGGTGATCGCGACCTATGGCGAACAGGTGGTCGACACCTTCTACGTCAAGGACATGTTCGGGCTGAAATTCTTCACCCCGTCCAAGCAGAAGACGCTGGATCGGCGCCTGCGCGAGGCGATCGAGGAAGGCAAGGAACGCGCCCGAACCAACGCCTGAGCGGCGCGGGCGCGCTAGTCGGGGACGTTGTCGATGCCGCTGCCGCCCCAGGGGTGGCAGCGCAGGATGCGGCGCGCGGCCAGCCAGCCGCCCTTGGCGGCGCCATGGCGCGACAGTGCCTCAAGCGCATAGGCAGAGCAGGTCGGCTGAAACCGGCACCCGTGCCCCACCCAGGGCGACCACAGCAGCCTGTAGGCGCGCACCGGCAGGGCCAGCAGATGCGCAAGCGGGCTCATGCGCCCTTGCCCCGCGTGCGCGGCGCGCGCGAGACGCTGTCGCCCTTGTCCGGGGGTTTGCGCCCCTTGGCGTGAATGCGGCGCAGCGCCTGTTCCAGATCCGCGTTCAGCGCGTCAAAGGGGCGCGTGGCCGTGGAATCCTTCCACCCGACAAGAACGTAATCCCAGCCCGGCCGCCCCTGATGCGGCAGGATCAGCCGTGCGATTTCGCGCAGCCGGCGCTTGGCGCGGTTGCGGGCGACCGCATTGCCGACCTTCTTGGAACAGGTGAACCCGACGCGAATCGTGTCGGTGCCATCGTCGCGGTCGCGGGCCTGCAGCATGAAGGATGCGGCGGGCGCACGTCTGGCCCGCGCGGCGGCAAGAAAATCGGGGCGCTTTCGCATGACCTCGATCTTGCGCGCAGGCGCAGAAGCAAAGGCCGCGCCGGATCGCTCCGCCGCGGCCTTTTCTGTCGTCTGATCAGCCATGTACTGGACCGGGCTTCGCCAAGGCGAAGCGCGCGGATCAGGCGCTAAGCTGCTTGCGGCCGCGTGCGCGGCGCGCATTCAGAACCTTGCGTCCTGCCTTTGTCGCCATACGGGCGCGGAAGCCGTGGCGGCGCTTGCGAACCAGGTTCGACGGCTGGAAGGTGCGTTTCATCGCGCTTCACTCCTAGTTGTCGGGCAGCCTGACGAAACCAAGAGAGAGGATTCGCTGAGCCGGTGTCATTCGAAGACCGTCCTATAGGGAGCCATCGCCCCCGTGTCAAACATCAATCTGCCGATTCCGGCGGCGGCGCGCCATCCCGCCCGGCCCGATCGCTGCTGACGCGCGATCAAGGCCGCGTGATCCCCCTCGCGCGGGGGTGGTTTATGGCCCATCGTGGCCGAATGACAAAGCCATCCCTGCCGATCGGGCCACCCGGCGCCCGCAAAGGCGCGCTGCTGCGCCACCTGCCGCTGGCCGTGATCCTTGCGGTCGCGCTTGCCGGGGCGCTGACGCTGCACGACCATCTGGGGTTCGATTCGCTGCGCGACAACCGCGTTGCCCTGCTGGCGCTGCGCGATGCGCATTACGGTGCGCTCGCGGCGGGATTCACGCTGACCTACCTTGCCATCGTGGGGTTTTCGCTGCCCGGCGCGGCGGTCGCATCGGTCACCGGCGGCTTTCTGTTCGGGCTTGAAATCGGCACCGTGTTGAATGTGCTGGCGGCCACGGCGGGCGCCTTGCTGAACTTCCTTGCGGCGCGGGCCGGGCTGGGCAATGCGCTGGCCGCGCGGCTTGAACGGTCCGACGGCACCGCCGCGCGCCTGCGCCAGCGGTTGCGGGAAAACGAGATCCCCGTGCTCTTGCTGCTGCGGCTGGTGCCTGCGGTGCCGTTCTTTGTGGCCAACCTGCTGCCCGCGCTTGTCGGGGTCGGGCTGCGCAATTTCGCCTGGACCACGGCGGTGGGAATCATCCCCGGCGCGCTGGTCTTCGCGTCGATCGGTGTCGGCGTGGGCGAGGTGTTCGACCGGGGCGAACAGCCCGACCTGTCGCTTTTGTGGGCGCCCAAGGTGCTGGGCCCGCTTCTGGGGCTTGCGGCGCTGGCCGCGCTGCCCATGGTGATAGGCGCCCTGCGCCGCCGCAAGGATATCTGAAGGAGCCCAACCATGCAGACCACCAAGGCCGACCTGTGCGTCATCGGCGCGGGCTCCGGCGGGCTGTCGGTCGCCGCCGGCGCCGCGCAGATGGGCGCAAGGGTGATCCTGATCGAAAAGGGCGAAATGGGGGGCGACTGCCTGAACCGGGGCTGCGTGCCGTCCAAGGCGCTGATCGCGGCGGCGCGCCGCGCCCATGACATGACCCGGGGCGCCGCCTTCGGCATCGCCCCCGAATCGCCGCGCGTGGATTACGCCGCCGTCATGGACCATGTGGCCGACACCATCGCCCGCATCGCGCCGATGGACAGCCAGGACCGGTTCGAAGGGCTTGGCGTGGACGTGATCCGCGCCCCTGCCCGCTTCGTGTCCCCGCGCGAAATCGAAGCGGGCGGGCGGCGCATCGCGGCGCGGCGCTTCGTGCTTGCCACCGGGTCCGCGCCCTTCGTGCCGCCCATTCCCGGGCTGGCCGACGTGCCTTACCTTACCAGCGATTCGCTTTGGTCGCTGCGCGAACGCCCGTCGCATCTGCTGGTGATCGGCGGCGGGGCCATCGGCCTTGAAATGGCGCAGGCGCACCGCCGGCTGGGCTGCGAGGTCACCGTGATCGAGGCGGGCCGCGCCCTCGGCCGCGAAGATCCCGAAATGGCCGCCATCGTGCTGGAACAGCTGCGCGCCGAAGGGGTGCGCATCCTGGAAAACACGCCGGTGCAAAAAGTGCGCCCCGGCCCCGAACTGCAGGCGGGCGAGGCGGTGCTGCGCGGCTCGCATGTCCTGGTCGCCGTCGGGCGGCGCGCCGAA
>CAXICP010000277.1:0-4964 GCA_964022595.1 uncultured Salipiger sp. | reverse complement strand
AGCGCCTCGGCGCGCTTCATGCCCTTGGCTTCATAGGGAAAGGCGACGTTCTGGCGCACCGTCAGATGCGGCCACAGCGCGTAGGACTGGAACACCACGCCCACGCGCCGCGCCTCGGGCGGCACGAAGACGCCGCCCCCCGCAACCGCCACGCCATCCAGCGCGATCCGCCCCTTATCCGGGGTTTCCAGCCCCGCGATCAGCCGCAGCAGCGTGCTTTTTCCACAGCCCGATGCGCCCACCACGCAAAAGAACGCCTTGGGCGGAATGTCGAACGACACCCCGTCCACCGCCCGCACCCCGTCATAGTTTTTCGTCAGCCCGTCCGCCTTGATGCCCATGTTCGCCCCGTCACGTTTTTCCCGCGTATGACAAGGCTGTGTGACGGTTTTCCGACAATGCCGCCTGCCAGCCGGGCATTGCCCCGCCCACGGGTGGGCACGGGCGCGAAGTTTTGCCCGGCTGGCAACGGCGGCTCTACTCTTTCCCGCATCCTGCGGTTAGGTTGCGCCGAATTGCTTCGGCAGCATCAGATTTGCAAAGGTGACCCCCATGATCGAACAAGGTTCCCACACCACCTTGCAGGACCATGAAGCCTTTCTGGCTGGAACCCATGACTTCCAGTCCGATATCGAACGGCTCGCGGGCAGCGATCTGGTCGGGACCATTCTTGAAACGGTCATGCTGGCCACGAACATGCGGTTTGCCGGCGTGGCCCGCGTTACCGCCGACAGGTGGGTTGCCTGCCGCACCGTCGACGAGGTCAACTTCGGGCTGGCCGAGGGCGACGAGATCGCCATCGGGCAGACCTTCTGCCAGACCGTGCGCGACACCGCCGAGATGGTCATCTTCAGCGATGCCACCAGCGATCCGGCGTATCAGGGCCACCCCATCGCCGCCGCTTTCGGCATCGTCAGCTATGCTTCGGTGCCCATTTACAGCAGCGACGGCAGCTTTTTCGGGACCCTGTGCGCGATCGACACCGAACCCAAGGACGTCAAGAGCCCGCGCGCGATCGCCATGCTGGAAATGTTCGCCGACCTCATCGGGCGCAGCCTTGAAACCGAAGAAAAGCTGGAAGCCCAGGTGCTTCTGGTCGAACATGAACGCAAGCTTGCGCAGATCCAGGAAGAATTCGTCGCGATTCTTGGCCATGATCTGCGCAACCCGGTTGCCGCGATCGCCGCCGGGGTCCGGCAGCTTGACCGGGAACCGCTGACCGATCGCGGGCGCAGCCTGCTTGTCCTGATGCGCGCGTCCATGCATCGCATGAACGAGCTGATCGACAACATCATGCTGCACGCCAAATCCCGGCTGGGCGGCGGGATCAGCGTGTCCGCCACGCCCGATGCCTCGCTGGCCGAAGCTGTCACGCAGGTGGTCGACGAGATCCGTGTCGCCGCGCCGGACCACGAGGTGGTGCTGGATCTGGAATTCTCGCGCCCGGTCAGCTGCGATCCGGCCCGCGTGGGCCAGGCCATTTCGAACTTGCTGTCCAACGCCATCGCGCATGGCGCGCCGGATGCGCCCATCCGGATAACCGGCAGGTGCCGCGACCAGATGGCCGTCATCGAGGTCGAAAACCAGGGCAAGCCGATCCCGGCCGAGGTGCAGGAAACGCTGTTCCAGCCCTTCCGCCGCGGCAGCGACAGCGCAAGCGCCGGGCTTGGGCTGGGGCTGCACATCGCCTCGACCATCGCGCGCGCCCACAGCGGGCGGCTGTCCGTCACCAGCGAGGGCACGACGACCAGTTTCCGCCTGGAACTGCCCATGCTGGACGCGGCCTAGGGCGCGGGCGTCGCGGCAATCCAGGCGGCGATTTCGGTCAACTGGCGCGTCATGGCCGCATCGAAGGCGGGCACGATCGCGTCCGCCGTCGTGTCGGCGGCGGGCTGGGAAGCGGCAAAGCTGCGCGTGGAAACCACCCTGCCATCGCGCGCGTCGATCAGGCTAAGCGTGGTCTGGATCACCACGTTGACCCCGCCGGCGCCAAGTTCGGCCTGGAACGCCTGAAGATCGCTCAGCAGCACGTAATCCGGCGTCGGCCCCGCCCCCGCCGCGGTGACAAGCCCGAAGGCCCCCGCGTTCGCCAACGAGCGCACCAGCAGCAGCTGCACATGGTCCGTCGCCTCGTCGACCCAGCGCGCTTCCGGCAGGGCCTGCACCTGCAGCGGGCCGGGCTTGATGGCGATGCGCTCGCTCGTCAGGGCGCCGGTGGCGGTGGGCAGCGCGATTTCCAGCACGCGGCGCCCCGTTGCGCGCTGCGCGGCGGGCGCCGCAAGCGGGGTCAATTCATAGGTTTCCAGCGGGGTGGCCGCCGATTGCAAGCTGCCAAGGGCAGAGCAACCGCTTAGCAGCATCCCCCCAAGGCAAAGCCCGGCCAGCCCTGGTGCAAGGCGCGTTGTCATGAACGTCTATCTCCTGAATTCGGGGATGCTGTTGCCGAAAAAGAACCGCGCCGGGTCGCGTTCCAGCCGTCTGGTCAACTGGTCCAGCCGCCCGACAAGCTGGCGGGCCTCGCGCGCGAAGCCGGTGAATTCCGGCAGTCCGGATCGCGAGAACGACTCGATCTGGGGGGCGCTGGCGTCCACCGCCGCATCAAGCTTGCTGATGACATCCTGCGCCCGCCCCATGACCGCGCGCAGGTCCAACGTGATCGCCGGAAGATCCGCCGACAGGGTGGCCATGGTCCGTTCGAACCCGGCGGCGGCCGAGCGCGCATCGGCGATCGCCGGCCCAAGATCCGCCGCCATGACGCCGTCGGCGCGCGCGAACACCCCGCGTGCCACGACAAGCGTGTCCTCGGCGGTGGCAAGCGCATCGTCAAGGTTGGCAAAGCTGCGGTTGGCGTTGGCAAGCGTGCGCGTTGCATCCTGCAAGGCGGTTTCGCCGCTGGCGATCAGCGGATCAAGCCGCGCGGTGAACCCGGTGATATCGCCCGACACCCGGTCGACCGCCGCCGAGGCGGTGGTGACCGCCGCGCGCAGCTCGGCCACGATGGCGGGGACGTCATCCTGCAGCATCCGGTCCACGTCGGCGATGGCCCCGCGCAGCGCGTCAAGCGTGGCGCGGGCATCCGAAACCAGGGCGGCGCCGTCGCCTTCCACCAGCCCCTGCACGCTGCTTGATGCGCCCTGCACGGCGGCCAGCGACGCGCGCGCCTCGGCAAGGGTCAGATCAAGGCTGTCGATGGTCGGCTCAAGCTGGGCGAAGCGCTGCGTCGCCGTTTCAGCGGTGCCCCCGACCTGCGCCAGCACGTCGTCCAGCCGGGCATGCAGATCGGTGGTGGCGGTTTCGACGGACGCGATGGCCGATGCCAGCTGATCGGCAAGGGGCGGCACGCGCGCCTGCACCAGCGTGTCGAGCCCGCCGATGGTCTGCTCGGCGGCGTCGAACGCCCCCCTGGCCGATGTCATCGTCGGTTCGACCTGCGCGATCGCCACCCGGGCCACGTCAAGCGTGTCGTTGATGCTGACCAGCGCGGTCTGCACGGTGGTGCCGATCTCGTCGAGGCGCCCGGTGAATTTCGAAATCTCGGCGGTGCCTTCGGACACGGTGCGCGAGATGTTCGAGAAATCCGACAGCGCGGTTTCCAGCTTGCCCGACGCGCTTTCAAGGTTGCGCAGCGTCGCCGCCACCGATTCCCGGTTTTCGGGGCCAAGAAAGCTGCGGATCTCGCGGATGGCCTCGACCGCCTCGGACACAAGATCGGGGGCGTCTTCGGTCAGGGCCTGGATCACCGAGCGTTCCGAGGCGATGACCGGCACGCCGTCGCCCCCGGTGGCCTCCAGCAGCAGCGGCGCATCCGGGCTGCCCCCGCTCAGCGACACAAAGGCGACCCCCGTGACCCCCTGCGAATTGAGCTGCGCGGTGGTGTCGGTGCGCACCGGCGTGTCCGCCGCCACCTCGATGCGCACGCGCACCCTGCCGGGATCGTCGGCATCCAGATCCAGCGCGACCACCTGCCCCACCGAAAGCCCGTTGTAGCGCACATCGCCCGCCATCCCGAGGCCCGACACGTCCTCGAACAGCACGTCGTACCAGGCGTACTGGCGGTCGATCTCGACCTTGGCGAACCACACCAGAAGCCCCAGCAACCCAAGGACCCCAAGGACCGTGACGGCGCCGATCAGAACGAAATTGGCCTTGGTTTCCATGCGGTGTCAGCCCCTGTTTCCGATGCCGGCCGCCCGCGCGCGCGGGCCGTGAAAATAATCGTGCACCCAGGGCTGATCGACCTTCAACATGTCATTCATGGTTCCGGTGACGAAGACGCGCCTTTCGGCCAGAACCGCCACCCGGTCGCAGATCGCGTGCAGCGTATCCAGATCGTGGGTCACCAGGAACACGGTCAGCCCCAGCGTGACCTGCAACTGCTTTATCAGCGCATCGAAGGCGGCGGCGCCGATCGGGTCCAGCCCGGCGGTCGGCTCGTCCAGGAAGACGATTTCAGGGTCAAGCGCCAGGGCGCGGGCCAGCCCGGCCCGCTTGCGCATGCCGCCCGACAGCTCGGACGGGTACTTGTCGGCGGCATTCGCCGGCAGCCCCACCATCGAGATGCGCAGCCGGGCAAGCGCGGCGCGCGTGGCGCTTGTCAGCTGCGCCTGTTCGCGCAGCGGCACCTCGACGTTCTCGCGCACGGTCAGCGACGAAAACAGCGCGCCGTCCTGGAACATCACGCCCCAGCGCCGTTCGACCGCCCGGCGCTGCGCGGGGGGCGCGTGCAGCATGTCGGTGCCCAGCACGCGCACACTGCCCGCCGCGGGGCGCAAGAGCCCGACGATGGACCGCAGCAGCACCGACTTGCCGGTCCCCGATCCGCCCACGACGCCCAGCACCTCGCCCCGGCGCAGGTCCAGGTCCAGCCCGTCATGCACCACGTGGCTGCCAAAGCGGGTGCCAAGGCCGCGCACCTCGATCACCGGATCGCCGCCCTCCGCCATGGTCACACCCCCACGATCGCG
>CAXICP010000276.1:0-4976 GCA_964022595.1 uncultured Salipiger sp. | reverse complement strand
GGCGCGCGAGCGGCTGGCGGAAATGACCCCGCCGGGCCACGAGGCGATCGTGCATGTCACCCTGACCGACGATCACCCCTGGGCGCAGGCCTTCGTGGTGATCGAGGCGCGCCCGACAGGCCAGGCCGCGCCCTAGCGATTCGCGCCCGGAACCCAAAGCACGTCGGCGCGCCCGTCATCGTTGCAGATGCGCGAGGCGACGAAGAACCAGTCGCTCAGCCGGTTGAGATACTTGACCGCGTGTTCGTTCACGTCCCCGCCGGCCGCAAGTTCGACGGCGCGGCGCTCGGCCCGGCGGGCGACGGTGCGGCACTGGTGCAGATGGGCGGCGGCGGCAGAGCCTCCGGGCAGCACGAAGCTGCGCAGCGGTTCCAGCCGGGCGTTCATGGCATCGATTTCGGTTTCCAGCCGGTCGACCTGCGCCGCGACCATGCGCAGCACGGGATAACCCGCCGCGTCATCGGCGGCCATGTCCGGGCGCCCCAGGTCCGAGCCAAGGTCGAACAGATCATTCTGGATGCGCGACAGGGCCTGTTCCAGATCGTCCGTGGCATGCAGGCGCGCGATTCCGATCACCGCGTTCAGTTCATCGACGGTGCCGTAAGCTTCGACCCGCGGGTCGAATTTCGGCACCCGGCTGCCATCGACCAGCGCGGTTTCGCCCTTGTCGCCGGTGCGGGTGTAGATCTTGTTCAGAACGACCATCGGTCAGGCTCCTCTGCGAAGCAGCACGAAGATCACGATCAGCACCACCGCGACGAATTGCGCGATGATGCGCCAGCGCATCGCCTTGTTCGCGTATTTCTTGTTGAATTCGCCGCCCCGGGCAAAGGACCCGATGCCGAACAGCAGGATCGCGACCACGATCAGCATGATCGTCGCGATCACCAGAAAAAACGGATCGTCCCTCAGCATCGCTGTCCCTCCCGAAGCTTGCGCCCCTACATAGCGTTGCGCGCCGGAAAAGCGAACCGGCTATCGCTGGCTGTCGATGAACCGATCCAGCAGGCGCGTGGGCAGCAGGCGGCGCAGGGTTCCCATCAGGTGCGTGGGCACCGTGACGTAATAGCGCGGCGCCGGGTCGGGGTGTTCCAGCGCGCGCACCAGCTTTTTGGTCACCGCCGAGGCGGGCAGTTCGAAGCTGTCGGTTGACGGGGGCGCGTACAGCCGCTTGACCAGCTTCGCCTCGTATTGCGCGGCGCGGGGCGAATTGCGCCAGTCGATCCATTTTTCGAAATGGGGCACCGAATTGGGCCGGATGCGCGAGGTGATGGGCCCGGGTTCGATCAGCACCACCTTGATGGGCGTGTCGCGCATTTCCAGGCGCAGCACGTCGGTCAGCCCTTCCAGCGCGAACTTGGATGCCACATAGGCGCCGCGCCAATGCAGCGGCACCAGCCCCAGCACCGACGAACAATTCACGATGCGCCCGTGCCCCTGCGCGCGCATCACGGGGATCACCGCGCGGGTCAGGGTGTGCCAGCCGAACAGGTTTGCCTCGAACACCTCGCGCAGGGCCTGCGTGGGCAGATCCTCGACCGCGCCCGGGCAGGCGAAGGCGCCGTTGTTGTAAAGGGCATCAAGGGTGCCGCCGGTCGCGGCAAGCACCTCGGACAGGGCGGCGTGCATGCTGGCTTCGTCCGCGTAATCAAGCCGGGGGCTTTCAAAACCCATCTCGCGCAGCCGGTCGCAATCGCTTTCCTGCCGGCACGAGGCAAAGACCCGCCAGCCCCGCGCCCGAAGGCCATGGGCGGCATCAAGCCCGATTCCCGAGGAACACCCGGTGACAAGAACGGATCGCGCGGCCATGCACCCTGCCTTTTCTGCTTTGCCCGCACGGCCTAGGGCAGGCAGACAAAGGGTGCAAGGTTGTCGGTCAGTTGCTGGCGGCGCGCAGGAACTTCCCCGACATCCACCCGACGCGGTCATCCGCGACGCTGCGCAGCTTCACCCAGCCGCCGGGCGATTGCGTCAGCACCTCGACCCGCGCGTCGCGGCGCAGCTGGTCGATGACGTCATAGCCCGTGCCGGGGCCCTTGCGCATGTTGACCACGGTGCCGGTCACCAGCCGCATGTCCAGCGCGGGCGCTTGCGTGCGCGGCGCGGGGGTTTCGCGGGCATCGTCCATCCTTGCAAGGATCTTCGGCGACGGGCGCGCCAGCGGCATTCTTGCGGGTGCGGCCAGCGTCACGCCCAGCTTCGGAGCGGGCGCGGCGTTGATCCCGCCCGCATCGGCCGAGGCCAGCACGATTCCCGCCGGCATCGCGGCGCGTGTCACCGTCGTGGCCGGCCCGGCGGAAGACCTGTCCGCGCGCGCGACTTCGGCAAGGCGTTTCGTCTGGATCGGTTCGGCGGCGGCCAGATCCTGCGCGCCGAAATCGGCCCCGCCGGACAGCTCGTACCAGCCCAGCCCCAGAACGGCGAACGTAAGAAGAATATAGCTTTTCATGAAAGGACACCGCCCCCGACGGAAAAAGACTTACTGAAAAAAGGAACAACCGCGAGCAGACGGCGAAGAATCGGGACAACTTTACCGCACACGGGATCTTGAATGAACCCGGCTTCGGAAAAATCAGCGACCCGGCGGTTGGATCGCTTGTCCGCCGCGCGCCCCGAATGTATCACAACTTCTATGAATGACATCGTCGATGACCCCAATATGAACCCCCGCAATGTGGCCGAACCGTTGCGCCGCGCCATTGGCGAGCGCTACCTGACCTATGCGCTGTCGACGATCATGAACCGGGCGCTTCCGGACGCCCGTGATGGGCTCAAGCCCGTTCATCGTCGTATCCTATATGCAATGCGCAGGCTTCGGCTTAGTTCCGCCGGTGGCTTCCTGAAATCGGCAAAAATCAGCGGAGACACGATGGGGGACTTCCACCCCCACGGCGACGCCGCGATCTATGACGCGATGGCCCGCCTCGCGCAGGATTTCACCATCCGTTACCCGCTGGTCAACGGGCAGGGCAATTTCGGCAACATCGACGGCGACAACCCCGCCGCCTCGCGCTACACCGAAGCGCGCATGACCATCATGGCCGAGGCGCTGCTGAACGGCCTGGACGAAGACGCCGTAGATTTCCGCCCCAACTATGACGGGCGGCTCGAAGAACCGGTGGTGCTGCCCGCGTCCTACCCCAACCTTCTGGCCAACGGGTCCAGCGGCATCGCGGTGGGCATGGCAACCAACATCCCGCCGCACAACATCGGCGAGCTGATCGACGCCTGCCTGCACCTGATCAAGTTCCCCGGCGCGGTGGATGACACGCTGCTGCAGCACGTCCCCGGCCCCGATTTCCCCACTGGCGGCGTCATCGTCGAGCCGCCCGAGAACATTGCGCAGGCCTATTCCACCGGGCGCGGGTCCATCCGCCTGCGCGCCCGCTGGTATGTCGAGGATCTGGGCCGCGGGCAGTGGCAGGTGGTGGTCACCGAAATCCCCTATCAGGTGGCGAAATCCAAGCTTGTCGAACGGCTTGCCGAACTGATCCAGACCCGCAAGGTGCCCATCCTTGCCGACATACGCGATGAATCCGCCGAAGACATCCGCATGGTGCTGGAACCCAAGTCGCGCAACGTCGATCCCGACGTGCTGATGAACATGCTGTTCCGCCATTCCGACCTGGAAATCCGGTTCTCGCTGAACATGAACGTGCTGATCGACGGGCTGACTCCCAAGGTCTGCTCGCTCAAGGAGGTGCTGCGCGCCTTCCTTGATTTCCGCCGCGACGTGCTGTGCCGCCGCTCGCGCCACCGGATGGAAAAGATCGACCACCGGCTCGAGGTGCTTGAAGGGCTGATCATCGCCTTCCTCAACCTCGACCGGGTGATCGACATCATCCGCTACGATGATGACCCCAAGGCCGCGCTCATGCGCGAGGATTGGGCGCGCGACTTCACCCGCGCCATGGACGAAAAGGATTACGTCGGCCCCGCCCATGATGCGGACGCCGAGGTCACCCTGACCGAGGTACAGGCCGAGGCGATCCTCAACATGCGCCTGCGCAGCCTGCGCCGGCTTGAGGAAATGGAACTGGTGCGCGAACGCGACGCCCTGCGCGACGAACGCGAGGGGCTGGAAACGCTGCTGGCTTCGGAAGACCTGCAATGGAAGCGCATTGCCGAGGAACTGCGCGAGGTGAAGAAAAGCTTCACCAAGGATTACGCCCGCGGCCAGCGGCTGACCTCGTTCGCCGAGGCGGGCGAAACCGAAGAAGTCCCGATCGAGGCGCTGATCGAACGCGAACCCATCACCGTGGTCTGTTCGAAAATGGGCTGGATCCGCGCCATGACCGGCCATATCGCGCTGGACCGCGAGCTGAAATTCAAGGACGGCGACGGCCCCCGGTTCATCTTCCACGCGGAAACCACCGACAAGCTGCTGGTGTTCGCCAGCAACGGGCGGTTCTACACCGTGGCGGCGGCGAACCTGCCCGGCGGGCGCGGCATGGGCGAGCCTCTGCGCCTGATGGTGGATCTGCCCAACGAGGCCGAGATCGTCGATATCTTCATCCACCAGCCCGGGCGCAAGCTGCTGCTGGCCTCGTCGGCGGGCGACGGGTTCATCGTGCCCGAAAACGAAGTGCTGGCCCAGACCCGCACCGGCAAGCAGGTCATCAACGTCAAGGACGGCGCCACCGCCAAGGTGTGCAAGCCGGTCAATGGCGATGCGGTCGCTGTGGTCGGGCAGAACCGCAAGGTGCTGGTGTTCATGCTGGACGAGCTGCCCGAAATGGGCCGTGGCAAGGGCGTGCGGTTGCAGAAATACAAGGATGGGGGCCTGTCCGACGCCACCACCTTTACCCTTGCCAACGGGCTAAGCTGGCGCGACCCGGCGGGCCGCACCCGCACCGAAACCGCGCTGGACGAATGGCTTGCCAAGCGGGCCACCGCCGGGCGCATGGCGCCCCGGGGCTTTCCGCGCGACAACCTGTTCACCTGATCCGGCAGGGGGCGGCGGGCCGGGCTGGTCC
>CAXICP010000275.1:0-4977 GCA_964022595.1 uncultured Salipiger sp. | reverse complement strand
TCGGACGGGGCGGCATCGATGCCGTCATATACCTCGGGGGCGTGGTGGCATTGGGGGTGGGTGAACAGGCGCGGCCCCTGCGCGATGCCGCCGGACTTGGGGTCGCCGGCGCCGTAGCACAGCCGCGCGATACGGGCAAAGGATATGGCCGCGGCGCACATGGGGCAGGGTTCCAGCGTCACGTACAGCGCATGTCCGGGCAGGCGTTCGGACCCGGCGGCGGCGCAGGCGGCGCGCAGGGCAAGGATTTCCGCGTGGGCGGTGGGGTCGTTCAGCTCGCGCGTGCGGTTGCCGGCGGCGGCGACGACATGGCCGCCGGGCGCGACGACCACGGCGCCCACCGGCACCTCGCCGCGCCCGGCGGCGGCGCGGGCCTGATCCAGCGCGGCGGTCATGTGGCTGCGAAAACTCATGCGCCCCGCATAGCCGAGCGCGCCGCGCTTGGCGAGACGCTTCCCAGCGCGCGGCGCTTGATGTATGGGGCGTGCATGACACCCTAGCCCCCTCGTAGCGGCCGCTCTGGCCCTCCTTCGCCCCGCACCGGCGCCGGTCGCAAGACCGGGCCCAAACCAAGCCCGAAAACCGGCCCCAAGGCCGCCTTCGGGGCGGGGCGCAAGGACGCGTCCGAGACGGGGCAAAGGTCTGGCTTTGAACCCAAACCGGGCGCAAAGCCCGCGGGCCGAGCCGGGCCGAAGCCGGGGTTCAAGGCAGGGCCCAAGGGAGGGGCCAAGACGGGCCCCAAGTCCGGACCCAGAACCGGACCCAAGCCGGGGCCGAAACCCGGCCCCCGGCCCGCTGCGCCCGCGCCCGCCCCCGATGCCCCCGCCGTGCCCGAGCGCATCGCCAAGGTGCTGGCCCGCGCCGGGGTCGCCAGCCGGCGCGACGCCGAGAAGATGATCGAAGACGGTCGCGTGACCGTCAACGGGGTCAAGATCGCGCGGGCGGCGCTGAACGTGCTGCCAAGCGACGCCATCACCGTCGACGGCGCGCCCGTGGGCGCCCCCGAAGAGGCGCGGCTGTGGCTTTATTACAAACCCACCGGCCTGGTCACCACGACCCGCGATGAACAGGGCCGCGAGACGATCTTTGATCGCCTCCCCGAGGATCTGCCCCGGGTGATGACCGTCGGTCGGCTTGACCTCAATTCCGAAGGGCTTTTGCTGCTGACCAACGATGGCGGCATCAAGCGCAAGCTGGAACTGCCCTCGACCGGGTGGCTGCGCCGCTACCGCGTGCGCGTCAACGGGCGGCCCACCGAAGACACCTTTGCCCCGCTGCGCGCCGGGCTGACCGTTGACGGGCAGACCTTCCAGCCGATGCAGGTGGCCATCGACCGCCAGCAGGGCGCGAACGCCTGGCTGACCGTCGGCCTGCGCGAGGGCAAGAACCGCGAGATCCGGCGCGCCATGACCGACATCGGGCTGACGGTGAACCGGCTGATCCGCGTGTCCTACGGGCCGTTCCAGCTGGGCCAGATGAAGGAAGGCGAGGTGCAGGAAATCCGCGGCAAGGTGCTGCGCGACCAGCTTGGGCTGGAAGGCGCAAAGCCCGACCGTCCGACGCCGTCGCGCCGGCGCAAGCCGCCCACCAAGGCGCCGCGTTCCTGATCGCGGCCCGGGGTCTGCACGCGTCTTAACACTTTGGTCACCTTAGTGAAGATTTCGCGGATTTTCCCGGGCACTGCCCCTTTTTCGCCCGGATTCGGCATCAGCTTCGTGGCCATGATGACGACGATACTGGCCTTTGCGATTCTGACTGCCACCACCGTGCTTGTCCTGGGAAGCCTGCGGACGGTTGCGCACGACATGTATGTCGCGCTGACCGACGCTGCGGACCGGGTGCGCCGCGATGGCAACCCCGCGGCCAAGCTGTCCTTTGCGGCGCTGTGGGGGATGATCTTTGCACTGGGCTATTTCCTGTGACCGGCCCACGGCGCCGCACGTAAGGGAGCCATGGGCATGACGAAGACTCTGCCGCATTACGCGGCCAAGGGCACGGGCGGTGCGGGGGCCAGAGAAATGGCCAGCGAAATGGCCAGTGAAATGGCGCGCGACCTGGAAAGGGATGCGGCGGAATCCGCGCGCCCCGCGAAGGATCGCGCCGCCGCCACGCGCGCAGGAACCAGCGATGCGGCGCGGGTCATGGCCGGATTGCGCATGGCGCGGGCGGTTCGAAACGAACAGGCGCTCGGCCCGCTTGATTCCGCGCTTGGGGTTCTGTTTCTCGCGTCCTTCCCGGTGTTCCTGCTGCTGTTCCAGGGCAAGGGGGGCGCTGCCTTTACCGCGATCGTGCTGCTGGTGCTGTTCCTTGCCGCGCTGCGGCTGATCCACCGGGGCCAGCAGATCCGCAACGCCTATGATCTTGCCCCGGCCGCCCGCGCCCCGCGCGTGCCGCGCAAGGCGCTTGGCGCGGCGCTGATCGGCGTGATGGTCGCGCTGCTTGCGGGGCATCATTTCAACGGGATCTTCCTGCCGGTGCTGCTGGGCGTGCTGGCCACCGGGCTGGGCATCGCCGCCTTCGGCATGGACCCGATGACGGACAAGGGCGATCCGCAGGATTTCGGCGCGTCGGACGATCCGGTCGACCTGCACCGCCTGCAGCCCAGCACCTCGGAAACGCTGGTGCGCATCGATGCCAGGCTGGAAGAACTGGCGTCGGACATCGCCAACCTCGGCGACGCCGAGGTCACGCGCCGTTTCGAGGCACTGCGCACCGGGGTGATGGCGCTGATCCGCGCGCTTGGGGCGGATGGCCCGGGCATGCGCCGCCTGCGCAAGCCCGTCACCACCCTTGTCGAGATGATCCGCCGCGAAAACGCCACCCTGCTGGCCGCGTGGGATACCGGCGATCGTTTCCGCGCCCGGCGGCGTTACCTGGCACATCTGACCGCCATCGGCGAGGCGTTCGAAAGCTGTGCGCGCAAATCGGGCACCAGCACCGGGCGCGATGCCTTCGAACTGCAGGCCGATGTGCTGTGGAACCGCATGCCGCGTGATCAGGTCGCCTGACCCGCGCGCGCCGTCGCCCCGGATGCGGAATGGCGGGCCGATCCCCTCTAGCAACTTGCCCGCATTGTCCCTAGGTTTGCCCTGTACAGCGGCAAGACAGGAGGCGACATGTCCGGCACCGCCCTGCAGAAAGCGGCCTATGCGCTGCTGATCGCCTTGTTGTTCGGGGTGGCCTCTGGCTGGCTCGGGGGGCTTTGATCATGGCGAAACGCTATGGGGGCGAATTCAGCCCGGATGCGCCCGACACGTCCTCCGATGCGCCGATCCGCCCCGGCCAATATGCCGGCGCCAAGGTCGATCCGGTCGGCGCGCGGTCCAACCTTTTGTTCGTGCCGCCGGTGGTGCTGGCGGCGACGTCGCTGAACGACGGCGCGCTAGGGCTGGCGTCCGGGCTTGCGGGGGCGGGGATGCTGCTGCTGGGCGCCTGGCTGCTGCGCGACGGGCTGCGCGCGCAGGCCGCCTTTGACGAACGCCGCGTGGCGCGCAAGCCCGCCATCCCGCGCAAGATCCTTGCCGCCGCCGCCGCCGCGATCGGCGTCACGCTGGCGGCCCTGCGCGGCGATGGCAACCTGCTGGCCGCCCTGCTTTACGGGCTGTGCGCCGCCGCGCTGCATCTTGCCGCCTTCGGGATCGACCCGCTGAAAAGCAAGGGCATGGAAGGCATCGACAGCTTCCAGCAGGATCGCGTCGCCCGCGTGGTGGACGAAGCGGAAACCTACCTGACCGAAATGCAGGACGCGGTCCGCCGCGCTGGCGATCGCGAGGTCGAGGCCCGCGTGGAACGCTTCCGCCTGAAGGTGTCGCTGCTGATCCGCACGGTCGAGGAAGACCCCCGCGATCTGACGGCCGCGCGCAAGTATCTTGGCGTCTATCTGATGGGCGCGCGCGACGCGGCGGTGAAATTCGCCGATATCACCGCCCGGGGGCCGGACCAGGGCGCGCGCGATGATTTCATGCTTCTTCTGACCGACCTTGAACAAAGCTTCGGGCAGAAGAACGAAAAGCTTCTGCTGGACAGCAACGCCGACCTGACGGTCGAAATCGAGGTTCTGCGGGATCGTTTGCAACGGGACGGCCTGCGCGCGCGTTGAAGGCGCAGGGCGGACGGAAACTTGATCGGGAGAAAACACGGATGTCCGAGAACGTGAGGGCCGAGGCCGCGAAGTCGGTGGCGATGGTCGAAGAGGTGAACGCGGTCGTCCTGCCGGAACCCGGCGAGGCGCAGGCCGTGGTGCCGCTGGCCGACGCGCCGCCCGAGATGGGCGAGGAAATCCGTTCCCGCATGGCCGAGATCGACATGGAAGATACCAATTCCATCGTGTCCTTTGGCGCCCATGCGCAGGCCGAGCTTCAGGAAATCTCGAAGTCGATGCTGGATGGCGTGCGCAACAAGGATGTCGGCCCGGCCGGGGATTCGCTGCGCGACATGGTGACATCGATCCGGGGCTTTTCGGTCAACGAACTGGACGTGCGGCGCAAGCGCAGCTGGTGGGAAAAGCTGCTGGGCAGGGCCGCGCCCTTCGCCAAGTTCACCGCGCGCTACGAAGAGGTGCAGGCCCAGATCGACCGGATCACCGACAACCTTCTCAAGCACGAGCATGTGTTGCTCAAGGACATCAAGTCGCTTGACATGCTGTATGACAAGACGCTGTCGTTCTATGACGAGCTGGCGCTCTACATCGCGGCGGGCGAGGCGAAGCTGGCCGAGCTGGACGGCACCGACATTCCCGCCCGCGAAGCCGAGGTCGCCGCCGCCCCCGAAAACGATCAGGGGATGAAGGCGCAGGAACTGCGCGATCTGCGCGCCGCGCGCGACGACCTTGAACGCCGTGTGCATGATCTGAAGCTGACGCGGCAGGTGACGATGCAATCGCTGCCGTCCATCCGGCTGGTGCAGGAAAACGACAAGTCGCTGGTGACCAAGATCAACTCGACCCTGCTGAACACGGTGCCTTTGTGGGAAACGCAG
>CAXICP010000274.1:0-4988 GCA_964022595.1 uncultured Salipiger sp. | reverse complement strand
GCCGGATGCCAGCGCCCGCCTTGCACAGGATCTGGCGGCGCGCGGCTGCGCCTATGTGGATGCGGCGATGACCGGGGGCGCGGCGGGCGCCGACGCGGGCACCCTGACGCTGATGCTGGGGGGCAAGGATGACGTGATCGCCCGCATCGCGCCCGCGCTGGCGCAGATTTCCGCGCAGCGCTTTCACATGGGGCCGGTGGGGGCGGGGCACGCCATGAAACTGGTGCACAACCTGATCCTGCACAGCGCCTTCATGGCCACCTGCGAAGGTCTGACGCTGGCGCAAAAGGCGGGGCTGGATGTGCACCGCGCGGTCGAGGTGCTGAACGCCGGCAACGCCCGCAGCTTTGTCACCGAGGTGCGCTTTCCCCGCGACATCCTCAGCGGGGCGATGAATGCCCGCTCGCGCATCGCCAATCTGGAAAAGGATCTGGGGCTGGCAAGCGGGTTTGCCGACGGGCTGGGCGGCCCGGCCAGCTACACGCGCCTGACCCATGCGATGCTGGCCCGCGCGATCGCCCGGGGCGATGGAGACACGGATTTCTCGCATCTTTTCGCCATGAGCGATGCGCTGGACAAGGATATGGCAAATGGCTGAGCCGGTGATCGGGATCTTCGGCCTTGGGCTGATCGGCTCGGCGCTTGCGGGGCGGTTGCTGGCGGCGGGATACGCGCCGCGCGGCTGCGATCCCGACCCGGCGCGCGCAGCGGATCTGGACCGCGCGGGCGGCACCGCCTGCTCCGCGCCGGAAATCTGGCAGGCGGATGTGGTGTTTTCCTGCGTTTTCGACACCGACCAGCTGGAAACGCTGATCGACGCGGCGCCGATGGCGAATTGCACGCTGGTATCCGTCAGCACCTGCGATCCGGACCGGATGCAGGGGCTGGCAGGCCGGGCCGCGGCCAAGGGCATCACCCTGATCGAAATGCCGGTGTCGGGCACCTCGCGCGCGCTGGCGAATGGCAGCGCGCTGCTGCTGCTTGCCGGAAGCCTTGATGCCGTCGCACGGATCGAACCGATCCTGAACGCGATCTGCACCAGACGGCTGCACTTGGGCGCCATCGGCAACGGCAACCGCGCCAAGCTGGCGATCAACCTTGTGCTGGGGCTTAACCGCGCGGCGATGGCCGAAGGCATGGTCTTTGCCCGGGCGATGGGGCTGGATGCGCAGGATTTCCTGGACATGGTGCAGGTGTCCGCCGCGCGTTCTGACGTGATGGCGGCCAAGGGCGCGCTGATGGTCGCGCGCGATTTCGCGCCACAGGGACGGATCGCGCAGTCGCTCAAGGATTTCACCCTGGTCGCCGACAGCGCCGCGGCGCGCGGGCAGGGGTTGCCCTTTGCCGGGCGCTACCTTGAAATGATGCACGACGCGGTGGCGCAGGGCGAAGGCGATCTGGACAATGCCGCCATCCTGCTGCCCATCGAACGGGCGCGCCCGCATACCAGCCACCCCCACACAGGCCAGCCCCACACCGGCGCCCCGCGCGCCCCCCAGACCCCGGAGGAAACATGATCGATCTTTACACCTGGACCACGCCCAACGGGCGCAAGGTGTCCATCCTGCTTGAAGAACTTGGCGTGCCCTATACGATCAAGCCGATCGACATCTCGAAGGGCGAACAGTTCGACCCGGCCTTCCTTGCCATCGCCCCCAACAACCGCATCCCCGCGATCGTCGACCACGAAACCGGCATCCAGCTGATGGAAACCGGCGCGATCATGCTGTATCTGGCGCAGAAATACGACCGGTTCACCGTCAAGGGCGATGAATACTGGCGCATGGTCGAATGGCTGATGTGGCAGATGGGCGGGCTGGGCCCGATGCTGGGGCAGGTGCATCACTTCGTGAAGTACAACCCCGGCAAATCGACCTATGCCGAGGACCGCTATTCGACCGAGGCCAAGCGGCTATACAAGGTGCTGGATGCCCGCCTTGAAGGGCGCGATTACGTCGCCGGCGAGGGGCGCGGCACCTACACCATCGCCGACATGTCCATGTGGCCGTGGATTTCGCGCCATGACTGGCAGCAGATCGACCTGGCCGATTACCCGAATGTGCGCACCTGGTATCAGCGCCTGCGCGCGCGCCCTGCGGTGCAATCGGGCTATCACCTGCCCAAAAAGGTCAACGACATCCCCGAGGGCTGAAACCCCTGCGCCCGGCCACCGCAGGGCCGGGCGCGCCGCCTTAAAGAACCTCGAACACGGCGGCGGTGTCGTAATCTTCGGGCAGTTCGGCCAGCGCCCTGGTGTAAAGCGCGCGGGTCTGGGCGAACAGCGGCGCTGCGCGGTTGCGGCGGGCCAGATCGGTTTCGATCAGGTCCAGATCCTTTTCGAACATCCGCAGCGTCGCCGAGGCGGGCGCGTAATGGCCGGTGATCATCAGCGGCATGCGCAGATCCGACATGCGCGATTGCCCCGCGCCCGAACTGAGCAGGTCGTAGACCGCCTCGCGCGGCAGCTCCAGCGCATCGGCATAGGCCAGCGTTTCGGCGGCGGCGGCGTTGTGGATGGCGACCGCGTGGTTGGCCACCAGCTTCATGCGGATGCCGGTGCCGAAGGGGCCGACCTTGATGACCCGCCGGGTGAACCCGTTCAGCACGGGCATGACCTTGTCCAGCGCCGCGTCCTCGCCCGAGGCCATCATCACCAGATAGCCGGCCATGGCCTGCGTGCCGGAGCCGCTGACCGGGCAATCCAGCAGCGTGATGCCGGACGCGGACAGCAGATCATGCAGCGCCATCTTGTCGGCCAGCGCGAAGGTGCCGGTTTCGATGACGATCTGCCCGGGGCCGAGCAGCCCGGCCAGCGCCGCGCCGACCTGTTGCAGCACCGCCGGGGACGACAGCGACACGATCACCGCATCGCATTGCGCCAGCCACGGGCCGGGGGCGTCGAAGGTCTGCGCACCGCGCGCGGCGGCGGCATCGCGCGCCTCGGGCGACGGGTCGGCGCCGTGCAGTTCGAACCCCGCCTTCAGCAGGTTCGCCGCATAGGCCGACCCCATGATCCCCATGCCGATCAGGCCGACGCGGCCCTTGGATTGCGCGTTCATGCCCCGCCCCCTGGCAGCAGCAGGCTGGACCCGGTGGTGCGCCCCGCCTCAAGGTCGCGGTGCGCGCGGACCACATCGGCCAGCGGATAGGTCTGATCGATGTTCACCGACACCGCGCCGCTTGCGATCATGGCGAACACCGCATCGGCGGCGGCCACCAGATCGCCCCGTTCGGCGATGTGATCGGCCAGCGTCGGGCGGGTGAAGTAAAGCGAGCCGTTGTGTTGCAGCTGGCCGGGGGTGACGGCGGGCGCTTCGCCGGTGGTTGCCCCGAAGGACACGAACATCCCGTAGCGCCCGAGGCTGCGCAGCGAGGCGTCGAAACTGGCGCGCCCGACGCTGTCATAGACCACGCGCACGCCGCGCCCGTCGGTGATCTGGTGCACGCGGGCGGCGACATCCTCGCAGGTGCGGTCGATGGCATGGGCATAGCCCAGCGTCAGCAGCCGGGCGCAGTTTTCGACCCCCGCGGTGACCCCGATCATCCGCGCCCCAAGCGAGGCGCCCCATTGCCCGGCGATCTGCCCGACCCCGCCCGAGGCGGCCCAGAACAGCACGTCATCGCCCGCCTGCACCTTGCAGGTGCGCGTCAGCAGGTAATGCACCGTCGTGCCCTTCATCAGTGCCGCGGCCGCGGTGCGCGCATCGATGCCGCCCGGCAGCTTTACGGCGCGGGCCGCGGGAAGGTTGCGATGCTGCGCATAGGCGCCCAGCACCGGGCCATAGGCCACGGATTCGCCAACGGCGAAGCCGGTCACATCCGCCCCGATGGCCAGCACGCGCCCGGCGCCTTCAAGGCCAAGCGCGCTTGGCAGGGACAGCGCATAGGCGCCCGATCGCTGGTACACATCCATGTAATTCAGGCCGATGGCATCCTGCACGATCTGCAATTCGCCGGGGCCGGGCGCGGCAAGCGGGGCCTGTTCCAGCTGCATCACCTCGGGGGTGCCTTGCGCGTGCAGGACGACGCGCGTGGTCATCCCGGCAGGTTCGGCGCCGCTCATTTCGTGAACTCCCCCGCCTCGAGGATCACGGTCTCGACCTCGCCGGCGCCGTTTTCGCGCCGGTGGCGGGCGGCCCGGTCGTATTCTTCGGACTGGAAACAGGCCACGCCGCTTTCGAAATCGGGGAATTCGATCACCACGAAGCGCTTGAACTTTTCCGGCCCTTCCATGACCTGGAACCGGCCGCCGCGGGCCAGCACCTTGCCGCCGTGGCGGGCGATGATGCCGGGCACCTGGTCGGTGTAGCGCTTGTAGGCTTCGGGATCGTTGATAAGGGAACGGGCAAGCCAGTATGCAGGCATTTCAGGGCTCCTTCACATCATGAGGTTGGGTAGGAAATTGGCGATCTGCGGAAAGGCGATCAGCAGCAGCACGACGATCAGCATCACCAGCCAGTAGGGCGAGGCCGACACGAAGATATGCTGGATGCCCACGTCGGGATCGTTGATCGCGGCCTTGACCGTATAGACCAGCAAGCCGAAGGGCGGCGTCAGCAGGCCCGCCTCGATGGCGATGATGCCGACGATGGCAAAGCTTAGCTGGTCGAACCCGAACGCCATGGCGACCGGTTCGACGATCGGCACCGTCAGCAGCATGATCGAGATGGAATCGATGATCATCCCCAGCACGAACCACACAAGGATGATCACCGTCAGCACCAGCCCCGCCGACAGGCCCGAATTGACGATGCCTTCGCGCAGGGCGGTGGTGACGCCGGTCATGGCAAGGGTGCGCGAATAAAGCGCCGCCGCCAGCAGCAGGATCAGCACCGGCGCCGCGATGCGGCCCACCGAATAGATCGCATCGATGAACCCGCGCCAGTTCATGCCGCGCAGCACCGCCAGACCCAGCGCCAGCGCGGCGCCCGCGCCGGCGCCTTCGGTCGGGGTGAACAGCCCCATCCAGATGCCCCCCAGGATCGACG
>CAXICP010000273.1:0-4990 GCA_964022595.1 uncultured Salipiger sp. | reverse complement strand
GCCTCGGCGGGCGTGTGCTGACCATCAAGGGCGCGGCCGGTCTTGCCGTCGAACACCCGCAGCAGGTGGGGCGGCACGCGAAAGCGCGCGTGGCTGCCCATGGCCGGAAGCCCGCCGATGGTGCCGTGGCGGATCACGAAGGGCTTGTCGCCAAGGCTGGCGTGGATCAGCGCCTCGGAGCCAAGGGTTTCGACCAGGTCCACCTCGACCTCGACGCCCTCGCCCAGCGTGACGAATTCGGGCCGGATGCCCAGCGTGATCTGCTGGCCGGGGTGCATTCCGGGCAGCGGGTTCAGCGCCAGCGACTGGCCGTGAAAGGATGCGATGGGCTGCCCGTCGCGCATGTCGACCGTGGCCTTGACCATGTTCATGGGCGGCGCGCCAAGGAAGCTGGCGACGAAGGTGTTGGCCGGGTTCAGGAACAGGTCCATCGGCGTGCCGACCTGTTCGATGGCGCCGTCGTTCATCACCACGATGCGGTCGGCCAGGGTCATCGCCTCGACCTGGTCGTGGGTGACGTAGATCGACGTGGCGCGCAGGCGCTTGTGCAGGCGCTTGATCTCGGCGCGCATCTGGGTGCGCAGCTTGGCATCAAGGTTCGACAGCGGCTCGTCGAACAGAAACACCTTGGGGCGGCGCACGATGGCGCGGCCCATGGCGACGCGCTGGCGCTGCCCCCCGGACAGGTCGGCGGGCCGCCGGTCAAGGTATTTCGTCAACCCCAGGATCCGCGCCACCTCGTCGACCGAGGCTGCGATGGCATCCTTGGGTTCCTTGCGGATGCGCAGGCCAAAGGCGATGTTGTCGGCCACGTTCAGATGCGGGTAAAGCGCGTAATTCTGAAAGACCATCGCCACGTCGCGGTCCTTTGGGGCGACGCGGTTCATCACTGTGGAATCGATGGTCAGGGTGCCGTCGCTGATTTCCTCCAGCCCCGCGACCATGCGCAGGGTGGTCGACTTGCCGCAGCCTGACGGGCCTACGAGAACGACGAATTCACCGGGCTGCACGTTCAGGTCAATTCCATGGACGACCTGCAAGGCGCCATACTTCTTGACGATCCCGTCGAGACGGACTCCGGACATGTGGTCTCCTCCCCCCATGCGTGGCCACCCCGGGCGGCCTTTCATCTGGCGGGCAAGGTGACGTGATTCTGCGCCTCTGTCAATTCTTGTATCCAAGATGGGATACCAGTATGGTGACCACGGGCACGCCCCCGGCGGCATTCCCTTTTGGCGCGCGCCATGATTCACTGGCGACAAGAGCCCTGCGCAGACTATAAGGCCCGGACCCGGAGGAACGCGCATGAACAAGATCACCAACCTGCCCAAGGACAAGCGCAGCACCGTCGACGAGATCGTCGACTTCCTCTACCGCGAGATCACGACGCTGCGGCTGCTGCCCGGCACGCGCATTTCCGAACCGGACATTGCCGAGCGTTTCGGCGTGTCGCGCCAGCCCGTCCGGGATGCCTTTCGCCGGCTCGAAGCGATGGACCTGATCCTGGTGCGCCCCAAGAAGGCCACCGAGGTGCGCAAGTTTTCCGCGCTCGCCATCGAGAAAAGCCGCTTCGTGCGCGCCGCCGTCGAGGCGGCAGCCCTGCGCGAGGCCGCGAAAAAATGCGGCAGGGCAGATGGTTACCAGCTGGATGCCTGCATCGCCATGCAGCACAAGGCCCTGGCCGAAAACGATTACAGCGGCTTTGGCAGGCTTGATTACGAATTTCACGAACAGATCTGCCGCATCGGGCGCGTGCCCTATGCCTTTGACGTGATCCGCTACGAAAAGGAAAAGGTCGACCGCCTGTGCGTGCTGGGCCTGGCCAAGGAACGCCGCATGCCCGAGCTGATCGCCGACCACGAGGCCATCGCCGCCGCCATCAAGGGCAACGATCCCGAAGCGGCCGCAAGCGCCGGCATGCTGCACCTGTCCCGGCTGGACGAAACCATCGCCGCCATCCGCATCAACAGCGCCGCCTATTTCGAAGACGACGACGCCTGACCCGGGCAGCGGCCCGCCCCTGCCCCGGACCCCCTTTTCGACCGAACCTGTGACACCGCCGCAAGAATCATCTTGTATCCAAGAAAAAATACAAACATGTTATGCCTTGCCGGGATGAGGAGACTTCCGGCACATGCACTTAAGGGAGGAACCGCATGACATTTCTCGATCGCATTACCCGCACCACCGCAATCGCCGCATTGACGGCCGGGCTGGCCTCGGGGGCCGCGGCCCAGAACCTGCGCGGCTGGAACATCCATGTCGAAGACTACCCCGTCTCGATCGCCATGGAGAGCTTTATCGAAGAGATCACCGAAAAGACGGACGGCGAGATCACCGGCAAGGTGTTCCACAACGGCGTGCTGGGCTCGCAGCCCGATGCCATCGAACAGCTGCGCCTCGGCGCGCTGGATTTCGGTGAATTCAGCCTTGGGCCGATGGGCCCGGTCGTGCCGGAAACCAACGTCGTGTCGCTGCCCTTCATCTTCGCCTCGGTGCCCGACATGTACCGCCTGATGGACGGCGAAGTGGGCGATGCCATCGGCAAGGGCATGGAAGCCAAGGGCATCAAGGCCCTGGGCTGGTACGCCGCCGGCGCGCGCAGCTTCTACAATTCGGTGCGCCCGATCAACACGCCCGCCGATGTCGAAGGGCTGAAGGTGCGCGTGATGTCCAACGATTTGTTCGTCGACATGATCGCCGCGATGGACGGCAACGCCACGCCCATGGCCTTCGCCGAAGTCTACCAGTCGCTCAAGACCGGCGTGATCGACGGGGCGGAAAACAACCCGCCCAGCTACGAATCCACCAACCATTACGAGGTGGCGAAGTATTTCTCGCTGTCCGAACACCTGATCATCCCCGAATGCCTGTGCATGTCGCTGAAAACCTGGGAAAAGCTGACCCCCGAACAGCAGGACATCGTCATGGCCGCCGGACGCGCCAGCGCCGATTACCAGCGCGAGCTTTGGGCCGAACGCGAAGCGGCCAGCCTTGACACCATCATGGCCGGCGGCACCGAGGTGAACGCCGTCGAAGACAAGGCGCCGTTCCAGGAAGCCATGGGGCCGGTCTATGACAAGTTCCTTGATGCGAACCCGGAACTGACCGACCTGGTCAACCTGATCCGCAACGCCGACTAGGGCCAAAGGGGGCCGCCCCGCGCGCGGCCCCCGACTTTCGAAAGACCTTCCATGACAAACGAACCGATCCTTTACCGGTGGATCGAACAGGGCCTTCGCCTTGTCCGGACGCTGTGCATGGCGGTGGCCTCGATCGCGCTGGTCGTGCTGATCGCCACCTTTGGCTGGCTGGTGTTCGGCCGCTACGTGCTGAACGTGACGCCCACCTGGGTCGAACAGCTGGCGCTTCTGCTGATCTGCTACATCGCCTTTCTGGGCGCGGCGGTCGGGGTGCGCGACGACACGCATATCGGCGTCACGCTGTTTCGCGACCTGCTGCCGGACCCGGCGCAGAAGGTGGTGATGATCGGGATCGATTTCATACTTGCGGGCTTTGGCATGCTGATCCTGCTGGCCGGGCTGGAACTGATGGCCTTCGGCATGGACACGGTGCTGCCGATGCTGGGGCTGCCCGAGGCGGTGCGCACGGCGGCGATCACCTCGCTGGGCGCGCTGATGGTGCTGTTCGCCGGGCTGCGCGGCATTCTGCGGATCTGGCGGTTCGGGGCGTGGTCGCCGCTGGATCGCCCCTTCGACGAGGAGACGATGTAATGGGGCTGGCCATTCTTCTGGGCGTCTTCGCCGTCGGTGTCGTCATCGGCATGCCCGTCGCCTTTGCCATGGGGCTTGCGGCGGCAGCTTCTTTCGCGTTCGAGGGCTTCCCCCCCGTCATCACCTTTCAGCGCGCCACATCCGGGGTTTCGGTGTTTTCACTGCTGGCGATCCCCTTCTTCATCTTCGCGGGCGAAATCATGCTGCAAGGCGGGATCGCGCGCCGGCTTGTCCGGCTGGCCTCGGCGCTGGTGGGGCATCTCAAGGGCGGGCTGGCGATGGTCAACATCTTCTCGTCCATGCTGTTCGGAGGCATCTCGGGATCTGCCGTCGCCGATATTTCCGCCCTGGGATCGCTGCTGATGCCGGTGATGAAGGAACGCGGCTACCGCGCGGATTTCGCCGTCAACGTCACGGTGACAAGTTCCATCGCCGGCATCGTCATCCCGCCCAGCCACAACATGATCATCTACGCGGTGGCGGCGGGCGGCGGCATTTCGGTGTCGGGGCTGTTCCTTGCGGGCGTCATCCCCGGCATCCTGATGTGCGTAAGCCTTGCAATCGCCGCCTACATCCTGTCGGTCAAGCACAACTACCCGGCCGAGCCCTTCCCCGGATGGAAGGTCGTGGGCGAGGCGGCGCTTGACGCCGTTCCCGGCTTCATGACGGCGGTGATCATCGTCGGCGGCACGCTGTCGGGCATCTTCACCGTGACCGAATCCGGCGCCTTCGGCGCGATCTACGCGCTGGTGCTGACGGTGTTCTTTTACCGCAGCCTGTCGCTGCGGGCCTTCGTGGCGGCGGTGACCGGCGCCGTCAGGACCACCGCCATGGTGATGGTGCTGATCGCCTTCGCCAGCTCGTTCGCCTATCTTCTCGCGCTTTACCAGCTGCCCGCACAACTGTCGGACCTGCTGGTCACGGTGTCGGACAACCCCATCGTCATCCTGCTGATGATCAACGTGATCCTGTTGATCCTGGGGATGATCATGGACATGGCGGCGCTGATCCTGATCTGCACGCCGATCTTCCTGCCCATCGCCAAGGGCCTGGGGATGGAGCCGACGCAATTCGGCATCATGCTGCTGATCAACCTTGGGATCGGGCTGTGCACGCCGCCCGTGGGCACCTGCCTGTTCGTGGGCTGCGCCGTGGGGCGGATCCGGATGGAACAGGCGCTGAAAACGATCTGGCCCTTTTACCTGGCGATCTTCGTGGCGCTGATGCTGGTGACCTACGTTCCTGCCGTGTCGCTG
>CAXICP010000272.1:0-4992 GCA_964022595.1 uncultured Salipiger sp. | reverse complement strand
GCGATCACCTCCGCACCACCGGCCTTCAGCGCGTGGCAGCTCGCGAGCCCCGAGCCGCCGAGCCCGAACACCGCGACCGTCTTGCCTGCGAAGGAGGTGACCGGGATCATGGCGGGGCTCAGCGCAGCTTGAGGGTGGAGAGACCGGCGAGCGCCAGGATCAGCGAGATGATCCAGAACCGGATCACGATCTGCGGCTCGGCCCAGCCCTTTTTCTCGTAATGGTGGTGGATCGGCGCCATCAGGAACACCCGCTTGCCGGTGCGCTTGAAATACAGCACCTGGATGATCACCGACAGCGCCTCGACCACGAACAGCCCGCCGACGATGGCCAGCACGATCTCGTGCTTGGTGGCCACGGCGATGGCCCCCAGCGCGCCGCCAAGCGCCAGCGATCCGGTGTCACCCATGAACACCGCCGCGGGCGGCGCATTGTACCACAGGAACCCCAGCCCGCCACCGATCAGCGCGGCGGAAAAGATCAGGATCTCGCCAGTGCCGGGAACGTAATGCACCTCGAGGTATTCGGTGAAATCGACACGGCCCACCGCGTAGGCGATGATGCCCAGCGTGCCGCCCGCGATCATCACCGGCATGATCGCCAGCCCGTCCAGCCCGTCGGTCAGGTTCACCGCATTGGCCGCGCCCACGATCACGATCATCGAAAACGGCACGAAGAAGATGCCCAGGTTCAGCAGCGCATCCTTGAACACCGGGAACGCAAGCATCCCCGTAAGCTCGTCCGGGTGGAACCACGCGGCCCAGGCCCCGGCGATGGCGGCGATAAGAAAGCCCAGCAAAAGCCGCACCTTGCCCGACACCCCGTCGGTGCTGTGCTTGGACACCTTGGCATAGTCGTCAGCAAAGCCGATGGCCGCATAGCCCATGGTCACGAACAGCACCATCCAGACGAACGGGTTGTCCAGCCGCGCCCACAGCAGGGTCGAGGTCAGCAGCGCGCCCACGATCAGCAGCCCGCCCATGGTCGGGGTGCCCGCCTTGACGAAATGCCCCTCGGGGCCGTCGGTGCGGATCGGTTGCCCCTTGCCCTGCCGCTTGCGCAGCACGTTGATCAGCGGGATGCCGAAGATGAAGCCGAAGATCAGCGCCGTCAGGAACGCGCCCCCGGCCCGGAACGTGATATAGCGAAAGAGGTTGAAGAAATCTCCGCCGTCGCTGAGATCGGTCAGCCAATATAGCATGCTCGGGTCCTTCTCAGCCGTTGCCGCCCGCGGGGGATACGCCCATCCGCCGGATCGCGTCAACCACGCGCGCCAGCCGCATCGAAAGCGAGCCCTTGACCAGCACGACATCGCCGGCGTCCAGATCGTGGCGCACGCCCCGCGCCATGGCATCGCTGGTTTCGGTCCAGTGCCCGCGCTTGGCCTCGGGCAGCACGCGCCACAGCTCGCGCATCAGCGGGCCGACGCAATGCACGATGTCGATGTGGTCCATCGCGGGCAGCTCTGCCAGCGCGCGGTGCATGTCGACCTCGCGCGTGCCCAGTTCCTTCATGTCGCCGATATAGGCGATGCGCCGCCCCCGCTTGTGGCGGCCCACGTCGTTGCGCGGATGCGCCCCTGCCAGCACTTCAAGCGAGGCGGCCAGCGACGCGGGGTTGGCGTTGTAGGCATCATCGATCAGTTCCAGCGCGTTCTGCGTCTCGACCGGGTCGAGATACAGCTTTTCGCGCAGGCCCCGGCCCTCGCCCGGGTGCCAGCGCCCCAGCGCGGCGGCGCTGAGCGCGCGATCGCAGCCAAGCGCATGGGCCGTGGCCAGCACCCCCAGCGCGTTGATCGCGTAGTGGCGACCCGGCACCGCCACCTTGAACAGCAGGGGCGAACGCCAGGCCCGGCCCTGCACCACCGTGGTGCTGTCGCAGATGGTCACGTCGGTGGCCCGGTGGTGATTGCTGCGCGCCTCGCCAAAGGTGATGACCTGCCCGGCGCGCGCGCGGGCCGCATCCAGCAGGATCGGGGTCACGGGCAGATCGCCGTTGATGACCGCCACGCCGCCCGGCTCCAACCCGTCGAAGATCGCCGCCTTTTCATGGGCGATCGCCTCGATCCCGTCGAAGGCGGCAAGATGGGCCGGGGCGACGATGGTGATCATCGCCACATGCGGGCGCGCCAAGCGCGACAGCGGCGCGATCTCGCCGGGGTGGTTCATGCCGATTTCGATCACCGCGAAATCCACGTCGGCGGGCATGCGCGCCAGCGTAAGCGGCACGCCCCAATGGTTGTTGTAGCTTTTCTCGGCCGCATGAACGCGCCCCTGCGCGCCCAGCACCGTGCGCAGCATTTCCTTGGAAGACGTCTTGCCCACCGAACCGGTCACCCCGACGACGCGCGCGCGGCTGCGCGCCCGCCCTGCCCGGCCAAGCGCCTCAAGCCCGGTCTGAACGTCATCGACCAGCAGCAACCGGTCGGCGACAACGCCTTCGGGGATGCGGCTGACCAGCGCCGCGGCGGCGCCGCCTTCCAGCGCCTGCGCCACGAAGGCATGCCCGTCGCGCGCCGCCTTCAGCGCCACGAAAAGATCCCCCGGCGCGATGGACCTTGTGTCGATCGACACGCCCGTCGCCTGCCAGTCGGAAAACACCTTGCCGCCGGTCGCGGCCGCCGCGTCGGATGCCGTCCAAAGGGTCACAGGCCCCTCCCGTCCAGCGCCGCCACCGCCACGCTGGCCTGTTCGACATCGTCAAAGGGATAGACCGTGTCGCCCACGATCTGCCCGGTTTCATGGCCCTTGCCGCACAGCAACAGCGCATCGCCCGGCGCCAGCATGTCGACGCCGCGCAGGATCGCCTCGGCCCGGTCGCCGATTTCCAGCGCGCCGGGGGCTCCTTCCAGCACCTGCGCGCGGATCGACGCGGGGTCTTCGCTGCGCGGGTTGTCATCGGTGACGATGACCACATCGGCATGTTCCAGCGCCGCCGCGCCCATAAGCGGGCGCTTGCCCGGGTCGCGATCTCCGCCCGCGCCGATCACCGCGATCAGCCGCCCCATGACATGCGGGCGCAGCGCGGCAAGCGCGATCGCCACCGCGTCGGGGGTATGGGCAAAGTCGACATAGACCGCCGCGCCGCTGGTGCGGGTCGCGGCCAGCTGCATGCGCCCGCGCACGGTTTCCAGCTTGGGAAGGGCGCGGAAGACGTCTTCGCCCTCGGCGCCGCAGGCGATCACCAGCCCCGCCGCCAGCAGCGCGTTCCAGCCTTGGAAGCCGCCGATCAGCGGCAGGCGGCACTGTTCCACCACCCCGTGCCACGAAAGGCGCAGTTCCTGCCCCGTGGCGTCGAACCGCTGGCCCAGCAGGCGCAGGTCGGCGCCTTCGCTTTCGCCCACGGTGATCACCTCTTGCCCGCGCGAACGGGCGATGGCGTGCATATCGATGCCGCGCGCATCGTCGATATTGATCACCGCCGTGCCGTCTTCGGGCAGTACGCGCGCGAACAGCCCCGCCTTGGCGGCGAAATATTCTTCGAAATCGGCGTGGTAATCCAGATGATCCTGGCTGAAGTTGGTGAAACCCGCCGCCGTCAGATGCACCCCGTCAAGGCGGCGCTGGTCCAGCCCGTGGCTGGACGCTTCCATGGCGCCGTGATCGATGCCCTCGGCTGCGGCCTCGGCCAGCGCCTTGTGCAGCGTGACCGGATCGGGCGTGGTGTGGCGCAGTGGCGCGGTCCAGTCGCCTTCGATGCCGGTGGTGCCCACGTTGATCGCCGGAAGCCCCAGTTCCTGCCAGATCCGCCGCACGAAGCTGGCCACCGACGTCTTGCCGTTGGTGCCCGTGACCGCCACCATCACCTGAGGCTGCGCCCCGTAGAACAGCGCGCAGGCATAGGCCAGCGCGGCCCTCGGATCAGCGGCGATGACCAGCGCGGCGTCGCTGCCGCGCAGCGTCTGCGCGGCGATGCGCGCGCCCTCGGCGTCGGTCAGGATGGCGCTTGCGCCCTGCGCCAGCGCCGTTTCGGCGTAATGCGCGCCGTGCACCCGGGTGCCCGGCATGGCGGCGAACAGATGCCCCGGCATCACGGCCCGGCTGTCCAGCGAAATCCCCAGGATTCGCGCCTCGCGCCCGCCGCGCGCCGTCAGCCCCAGGTCTGAGAGTGTCTTTTCCCCGGCCATGGCAGCCCCTTCAATCCTTGTGCAAAACGTGACCCGGGCTGGCGGCACAAGGGCCGCCCCGCCCCGGCGCGCGTCAGTTGCGCACCAGCGTCGCCTGCATCTCGCCCGTATCGTATTCGGGACGCAACCCCAGAAGCGGCGCGACGCGGCCGATGATCTCGGCTCCGATGGGCACCGCCGTCCAGCCCGCCGTGCGGCGCGGCTTGTCGCCCGAGGTTTCCACCGGCTCGTCCAGCGTCACGATCAACACGTATTCGGGGGCCTCGGCGGGGAACATCGACGCGAAGGTGGTGATGGTCTTGTCCTTGTAATAACCGCCGCCGTTTTCCTTGGGCTTGTCGGCGGTGCCGGTCTTGCCCCCCACGTGATAGCCCGGCACGTCGCCGAAGCTGGCAGTGCCCTCGCTGACCACCTTGCGCAGCATCGTGCGGGCGTCTTGCGCCACGCGTTCGGACATCACCCGGTCGCCAAGGCGCGGGCCCTGCTGCTTGAGCAGCGTCGGCGCCACCACGCGCCCGCCGTTGGCGATGGCCGAATAGCCCGCCGCAAGGTGCAGCGGCGAAGACGACAGCCCGTGCCCGTAGGAAATGGTGACCGACGACAGCTCGCCCCAGCGCTGCGGCAACAGCGGCTTGCCGCCCGCCGCCTCGACGATTTCCAGCCCCGTCGCGTCAAAGAAGCCCAGCGATTTCAGGAACGCCTGCTGGCGTTCGACCCCGATGGCCAGCGCCAGCTTGCCGGTGCCCCGGTTCGAGCTTTTGATGATGATCTCTTCAACGGGGATCTCGCCGTAGTTGTGGCCTTCGAATTCGCCGATGCGAAAGCCCCCGACCTTGAACGGGGGGCGGGTGTCGATCATGGTCTGC
>CAXICP010000271.1:0-5010 GCA_964022595.1 uncultured Salipiger sp. | reverse complement strand
TCAGCCACCATTCGAGGGTTTCGAACGCTTCCGGCCCCGAGGCCAGCGCAAGCAGCCACACGATCAGGAAGAGGGCGGCCGCCATCAGCGCGTTGCCGGTGATGCGGATCATCACCGATGTGACGGCGGTCAGTTGCAGGCGGTAATACTGCACGAACATGAAGGGGGAGAGCGGGCGCTCGATTCGTTTCGCTTCGGCCATGGCTAGTCCTTTCGGTTCCCTTGGGCAGCGTTCTAGCGGGTTTCCTCTGCCCCTGTCACGGTCTCGCAGTTGCGGCAGAGACGTTTTTCGATCGCAATCGCGAAAAAAGATCGCGTTTTGTGATCACAGCAGAAAAACTGTGATCACAAGCCGCGACCGTTAGCGCCGCCATTGAAATGACAGCGTTTTTGTCAGGTTCGAGGCGACTCGCGCGTCAGACGGGAAAGCCCAGCTTGCGCAGCGCGCATTCGCCGCGCGTGCGCCGCGCGGCATCGGACGAGCGAAGATCAAGGTGGATCTGCGCCACCAGCCCGCTGAATTCGCGGCGCTGGATCAACGCGCTGATGGCGTCGGGCAGTTCGGCTTCGGACATGTCGAGCACGTCGGCGGTTCCGTGCGGAAGGTCGATGGCAAGGTCGGTGGCAGACATTGGCTTTCTCCTGACGGTTTCGAATCTCTCCCCGCGCCAAGGGTAGCCGAGCCCGGCCAGATTGGATAACGAAACCTTGCGCCGCCCCGGCGCCTACAACGGCATCAACGCCCAGTAATCCAGATCCAGCAGGACGCCCGGCAGGTACTTGCCGTCATCGCCGCGCAGTTCGAACGGCGCGCCGTCCCTTGTCGCGACCAGCCGCAGGCGGATCGCCCCCACCCCCGGCGCGGCGGTTTCGGCCTTGTCCAGAACCGCGGACCAGGCGCGCACGGTGTCGGCCGCAAAGCACGGGTTGGCATGCGCGCCCCCGTTCAGCCCGACGATCATCTGCGCATTGGCCAGCCCGTTGAACGACAGCGCCCGCGCCATCGAAATCACATGCCCGCCATAGATCAACCGCTGCCCGTCCGGGCGGAAGGTGGCGTCGAAATGCACCTTGGCGGTGTTCTGCCACAGGCGCGTGGCCATCATGTGCTCGGCTTCTTCGATCGTCACGCCGTCGACATGGTCGATGGTCTCGCCGATGTCGTAGTCACCCCAGCGGTGCGGCTCGCCCGCCAGCGTGAAATCGTAGCCCGAGAAATCCAGCCCCTCGGGCAGCACCAGATCCGACGGCGCCAGCGCCGGTTTCAGGTCCGGCACCCGCGCTTCGGGCGCGGGCGAGGCCGCGTCGCGCTTGCGCACCATCACCCAGCGGCAATATTCCAGCACGGTCGTGCCGTGCTGGTTCATGCCACGCGTGCGCACGTAGACCACCCCGGTCTTGCCGCTGGAATTCTGCTTCAGCCCGATCACCTCGGACGCGGCGCGCAGCGTGTCCCCGGGGTAGACCGGCGCCAGCCAGCGCCCCTCGGCATAGCCAAGGTTCGCCACCGCGTTCAGCGACACGTCCGGCACCGTCTTGCCGAACACCACGTGAAAGGCCGCCAGATCATCCAGCGGCGCCCCCGGCAGCCCGCATCCCCGCGCGAATTCATCCGATGAATACAGCGCATGGCGCGCGGGATACAGCGCATGGTACAGCGCGCGTTCGCCCTGCCCCACGGTGCGCGGCACCGCGTGGTCGATGACCTGCCCGATGGCGTAATCCTCGAAGAAGCGGCCCGGGTTGGTCTTGGCCATCACTGCTCTCCCAGTTTCAGCTCGGGGGAATAGTCGCCCGGCACCTCCTTGGTGACCGCCTGGCCGCAGCGCATCACGCCGTTCGCCGCATCAAAGGCATAGGTCGGATCGCCATGCAGCGCCCAGCCGGCGTTCAGCGCGGCGGTGACCTTGTGGCAGAAGGCCGAGGTGTCGTCCTCGGACAGAAAGCGATAAAGTTTCATGTCAGTCCCTTATCCAAACGCGGGGTAGCCAAGCCATGTGTGGATCATCCCGATGACCACCAGCAGCACCAGGCTGATCGCGGCGAACATGATGTCCTTGGCGATCTTGCCCTTGGCGGGGGGTGTCCAGTCCGGCTCGGCGCGGTTGATGACGATCATCTCGGCGATTGCCCAGATGCCCAGCCCGCCGAACAGCACGAAGGACGGCACATCGCCGTTCACCAGCAGATGCGCAAGCGTCCACAGCAGGAAGCCCGTCAGCATCGGGTGGCGCATCCGGGAAAGCAGCGCGCCCTTCTTCGGGCCGGGCGAGGTCAGGTAAAGCGCCACCAGCATCAGCAGGTTGTTAACGCCCACGGTGGCCGGATGGCGCCCCCAGAAAAACGCCCCCTCGGCCATGCGATAGCCGAAGATCATCATCAGGATCGACAGGGCAAGCGCCAGCGCCACGGCGCCCTTGCCCTGGTTGCCCATGCCCGCCCGCAGGCCGGGCGCAAGACGCTTGAAGAAATGCGCCGCCCACCAGAGCGCCACGCCAAGAACGAGAAGGACCATGGGGATCTCCTTTGGTCTGATCGGATCGCGGGCACCCTGCGATCATTCCCGCCGCGCGGCAATGCCCGATCGGGGCGGTTGCCGTCACCGGGTCATCGCGGCGATGGCCTCTGCCCGCGCAAGGAGGGCGTTGGCGGTGGCCACGTGCAGGTTTTCCACGATCTTGCCATCGACCACGGCGACCCCCTGCCCTTCGGCTTCGGCGGCGCGGAACGCGGCAATCTGGCGCTTGGCGGTGTCGATCTCGGCTTCGGTGGGGGCAAAGGCGGCGTTGGCGATGTCAACCTGCGCCGGGTGGATCAGCGTCTTGCCGTCAAAGCCCATGTCGCGCCCCTGATCGCATTCCGCTTTCAGCCCGGCGTCATCCTTGAAGGCGTTGTAGACGCCATCCACGATCACGCAGCCCGACGCCTTGGCCGCAAGCAGGCACAGCGACAGCGAGGTCAGCATCGGCAAGCGGTCGGCGCGAAAGCGGGTGTTCAGCTCTTTGGCCAGATCGTTGGTGCCCATGACCATGCCGGCCAGCTGCGGATGCGCGCCGATGGCGGCGGCATTCAACATCCCGCGCGGCGTTTCCATCATGGCCCACAGGGGTTTGGACGTCAGCCGCGCCAGCGCATCAAGCTGGTCGGGGCTTTCGACCTTGGGCAGCAGGACGGCGTCGCAATCCATCGCATCGGCGGCGCGCGCATCGCCTTCGCCCCATTGGGTATCCAGCCCGTTGATGCGCACGATCCGGGTGCGGTTGCCGTAACCGCCGGTGGCCAGCGCGGCGGTCAGCGTCTCGCGCGCGGCGGGTTTCTCGGCCGGGGCGACCGCGTCTTCCAGATCGAAGATCACCGCGTCGACCGGCAGGCTGCGCGCCTTGTCGAGCGCCCGTTCCTTTGAGCCGGGGATGTACAGAACCGATCGGTAAGGGCGGGTCGAAAGATCCATCTTTCCTCTCCTCGGGTAATAAAGTTGCGCAGTAAGGGGCATTTTTTGTCGTTTGATGCAAGACCAATCTTGCCGCATCGCAGAAGAATCCGCCGCCAAAGGCGCCCCGTTGCGCCGATGCCGGGCCTGCGTGCGGTCGCGTTAACCTTTCTTTGGGCTTTGCAGCGCAATGTTTTGAAAGGGCAGCGGCAGAAATGTCTGCCCGGGAGCGAAGGCAACCCGAAGTCGAGGGCACGACCGGCGCAAGGGCCCGGCAAAGCCGGCACATCCCGCGCCACAGCCGAAAGGGCGAGACGATGAAACGCACGCTTGCATTGATGGCACTTCTGGCGGCCGGCGCCGCCTTCCTTGTCGCAGGGCCGACCCACGCCCAGCAATCGAACGCCTGCGCCCCGCGCGAACAGGTGGTGGAAAAACTGGCCCGCACCTACGGCGAAACCCGGCAAAGCATCGGGTTGGGGTCGAACAACGCGGTGATGGAACTGTTCGCGTCGGATTCCACCGGCACCTGGACGATCACGGTCACCACCACCGCCGGGATGACCTGCCTCGTGGCCAGCGGCCAGGCGTTCGAAGCCATGGCCGAAGCACTGGCCGAACCCGAACACGACGCCTGATCCCGGCGCGCGATCAAATCCGCCCCGAAAGACCCCAAGAATCGAGCGCCGCGCCGGCATGACATGCCCCCCGCCTGCGCAAACGACACCCCGCCGCGCGAATTCGGCGGGGTTTCTTTATGCGCCGCGCCTGCCCTAAGCTATGGAATTGTTTGTCTTTAGCGCAACCAATCGCGCGCCCCAGCGCCTGCCTTGCGCGCGCGCCGCGCCGCAGCGCTCTTGCGCGCGTCCTGCCAAACCCTTACCCAAACAGCGGAATTGACAAATGGAGCGGAGATTAGATCCATGGCAAGACCCAAGATCGCCCTGATCGGCGCGGGACAGATCGGCGGCACGCTCGCCCACCTCGCGGCCCTGAAGGAACTGGGTGACGTCGTCCTCTTCGACATCGCTGAAGGCACCCCGCAGGGCAAAGCGCTCGACCTCGCGGAATCCGGCCCCTCGGAAGGCTTCGACGCCGCTCTGAAGGGCACCAACGACTACGCCGACATCGCCGGCGCAGACGTCTGCATCGTGACCGCAGGCGTGCCGCGCAAGCCCGGCATGAGCCGCGACGACCTGCTTGGCATCAACCTCAAGGTGATGAAGTCGGTCGGCGAAGGCATCCGCGACAACGCTCCGGATGCGTTCGTGATCTGCATCACCAACCCGCTGGATGCGATGGTCTGGGCGCTGCAGAAATTCTCGGGCCTGCCCGCGAACAAGGTCTGCGGCATGGCCGGCGTGCTTGATTCGGCGCGCTTCCGCCATTTCCTGTCGGTGGAATTCAACGTCTCAATGAAGGACGTGACCGCCTTCGTCCTGGGCGGGCATGGCGACACCATGGTGCCGTCGGTGCGCTATTCGACCGTTGCCGGCGTGCCCCTGCCGGACCTGATCGAAATGGGCTGGACCACGCAGGACAAGCTGGACGCCATCGTCCAGCGCACCCGTGACGGCGGC
>CAXICP010000270.1:0-5010 GCA_964022595.1 uncultured Salipiger sp. | reverse complement strand
CCTTAGCCATTTTCCATGCCCCGGCCCGATATGGCGCACGGGGAGCTGTCACGAAGGCCCTTCGGCTGCAGCAAGGCTGTGGCTGGCGGCGCGTTTGCGCCGCTGGGGGGCGGGCGATGCCCCATCTGGCGCGCCGGGCACAAAGCACGACGCGCGAGCGAACATTACACGGGCATTCAGTCGCGCTCCGTCGCGGAAAATCCGGTTTCCAGCAGATTTTCGATCGACGCGCCAAAGGTCTCGCCGTGGCTGAGGCCCGCAAAGACGTGCAGCGCGCCGGGAATGCCCGCGCCGCGCAGGGTCTGCGCAAGGTCTTGCAGCGCGTCTTCGGGCAGCGCGGCGCGCATCTTGACCAGCTTCTGCGCGTTCGGGTTGGCGGGCCTGCTGGCGCGTTCGCGTTCCAGCGCGCCCACGTGCAGATCGATGGGGCGCTGCGGCCAGTCGCCCGCATCGATGCGCGCGCGCACCCGCGCAAGGTAACCCGCGTCATCCCACCACAGCGACGGGCTGGCCGCGACGACGCGCGCAAAGGGCGAAGCCGGCGCGCCGGCGGCGTAAAGCGCGAACAGCCCGCCATAGGAATGGCCCCAAAGCGTGCTGCGGGTCATGTCGATGGGCGCGATGGCCGCCACGCGCGGCACCACGGCGTCTTGCAGCAGGTCAAGGAACGCCGGCGCGCCGCCCCCGGGGCGCCCGCGCGGATCGCGCACCGCGCCGCCTTCGTCCCCGGGGGGGGTGTAGTCGCGGGTGCGCGCAAGGGCGGCAAAGCGCATGTCGGTGTCATAGCCCAGCGTCACGATGACCGGCAGCGGCGCGTCGATGCGCGACAGGGTGGCATCGCTCAGCAGTTCGGCCACCGCCTGCCCGTCCAGCGCGAAAAGCACCGGAAAGCCTGCCGCTGGCGGGGCGCGGCGCGGGGTCAGCACGCCGATGCGGTAATCCATAGCGCCATCCGGGCCGGGCAGCGTGAAGCTGTGCGTGTCCACCACCCCCGATCCGGTATCAAGGATCGACGGGCCCAGCGGGTCCATCGCCGGCTGCGCCAGCGCCCCCAGCGGCAACAGCAACAGCGCAAGCGCCAACCGGATCATCGCGCCGCTTCGGCTTCAAGCCGTTCCAGCAGCGGCGATCTGCTGCGCCATTCGGCGTACCAGGCATCGACCGCCCCGCCGAACCAGTCGCGCCCCACCTCGATCACCGGCACGTCGGTGCCCTTGAGCCGGGCCAGGTTGATGGCGTCGATTTCGCCGTACAGATCGACCATCCCGGCGATGCGCGTGGTGAAGATGTCGCTGACCAGCGCGCGGTCAGCCTGGGACATGCCGTCCCATTTGCGCGCCGAGGCGACGGCGGCCATGGGAAAGATCATGTGGCCCGAGTCGATGACGGTGCCGGCGTGTTTCCAGTAGCCGGAATTCCAGGTGCCCTCGTGGTCGATCTGCATCGCGTCGACCTGCCCGTTGGCAAAGGCGTCATACAGCGCGGGCAGCGGCATGGGCGTGGGCGCGGCGCCCAGCCCCGTCCAGAAATCCATTTCCGGCGCCAGCGGCACGGTGCGGATGCGCAGCCCCTTCAGATCGCCCGCATCCGTGATCGTGCCCGATGTCACCACCTGGCGCAGCCCCGCCATGCCCCAGGCCAGCCCGTGCAGGCCGAAATCGCCCATGCCATCCAGCAATTCGCCCGCGACCTCGCCCTGCAGAAGCTGCGCGGCCTGCTGCGTGTCGCGGGCCAGGTAGGGCGCGTAGAACACGCCGTAATCATCGCTGCGGTTGGCGAATTCGGCCCCCGTCAGCAGGGCGAAATCGATGGCGCCGGTCTGCAGCTGCTGCAACATGCGCGCCTCGTTGCCCAGCTGGCCCGACGGCATCACCAGGATTTCGACCCGCCCTTCGGTGGCCTGCGTCACCTCGGCGGCGATGGCCTCGGCGGTCAGCGTCCATTGATGGGGCGGCGGGGTGATAAGGCCCAGCCGGTAGCGTTCGGCCTGCGCGGGCAGCGCGGCCAGCAGGGAAAAGGCGATCAGGGCGAAGCGAAGGGGCATGGGACTTTCTCCGTCATTGCAAAAGGCGCGCGGGGCCAAGGGCAAGGCCCGGCCACAGCACCAGCGCGGCAAGCACCGCAAGAACGCCGCCAAGGTAGGGCAGCACAAGCCGGGCGATGCGCCCGGCGGGTACGCCCGTCTGCATGGCAGCGGTATGAAGCCCCACGCCGACGGGCGGCGTCAACAGCCCAAGCGTGAGGTTAAGGCAGGCGACAAGGCCGAAATGCACCGGATCGATGCCGTAGCTGTCCATCGCCACCGGCAGCAGCACCGGCACCACGAGGATCAGCGCGGGCATCGGGTCCAGCACCATGCCCAGGGCCAGCAGCAAGAGGTTCAGCAGCAGCAGGAACACCAGCGGGCTGCCCGAAAGCGCCTGGATCTGCTGCGCCACCATGGCGGGCAGGTTTTCCCAGGCGGCGACCCAGGCATAAAGCCCGGCGGCGGCAATCAGGAACAGGATGGCGGCGGTGCTGCGCGCGGTGGCGATCAGCGCGGGCCACAGCGCCCCCAGCGCCACGAAAAGCACCGCAAGGATGGCGACGATCCCCGCCTCGGCCGGGGTGGCGATGCCGCCAAGGATGGCCCCGATCATCGCGGCGGGAATGGCCAGCGCGGGCAGCGCGCCGGTCACGGCGGCGCGGGCGGATGCGGCCCTGGGCGCGGGCGCCGGAAAGCCGGCGCGCCGCCCCGTCAGCGCCGTCACCGCGATCAGCACCGCAAGGATCGCCAGCCCCGGGCCGATGCCCGCAAGGAACAGATCCGCGATCGGAACCTGCGCGATCACCCCGTAGACGATCAGCAGCATCGACGGCGGGATGACTGGCGCCAGCAGCCCCCCTGCGGCGGTCAGCGCGGCGGCGGCGTCGCGCGGATAGCCGGCGCGTTCCATTTCCGGCACCGCAAGGCGGGCCATCAGCGTGATCTGCGCCACGGTCGATCCCAGCACCGCCGCCATCAGCCCGTTGGCGACGATCACCGCCTGGGCCAGCCCTCCGCGCATGCCGCCCGCCCCCAGCCCGGCCAGCGCGAACAGCCGCCGCCCGGCGCCGGATTCGGCCATCAGCTCGCCCAGCAGGATGAAGATCGGCAGCGCCAGAAGGCCGGTGTTTTCCATCCCCTGGAACAGCTGCTGCGGCAGGCTAAGAAGCAGCACGCCATTGCCGCCCAGCACGATCTGCACCGCCGCCCCGGCGATCATCGCAAAGGCGATGGGCAGCCCCAGCGCCATCAGCGCGGCAAAGGCGGCAAGGCTCAGCATCTGGCACCGCTGGCGCGTACCAGTGCGTGAAACAGCGCGCCCAGCGTGGCCGGGATCATCGCCAGCCAGAACCATATCTTGCGCAGGCCCAGCGTCATGGTCGGTTCTGCATAGGTGAAATTTCCGGTCTCGCGGGCCAGCGCGGCGCCCGATCCGGCGCGCAGCAGGCCCAGCGGGTCAAGCCAGATCCACAGGCACAGCAGGAACCCCGCCAGCAGCGCCGCCAACAGCGCGTCGGCCCCCCGGCGCAGCGCGCGCGGCAACCGCGCCGCCAGCGCGCCCACCGCCAGGTGCTGGCCGCTCGCGATGCCCGCCGACGCCCCGAACAGCGCCGCCACGGCCATGCAAAGCACCGCAAGTTCATCCGTCCAGATCAGCGGGCGGCCAAGGCTGCGCATCGCGCCCCCCGCCAGCATGCAGCACAGCGCGCCCCCCAGAAGGGCGGCGGCAAGGCGGATTTCGGCGCGCGCCAGCCGGGCATCCAGCCGGGCGGCGAAGCAAAGGGCAGTGGGCGGCATCGGAGCCTCTGGCTGGGAAAGGCCGCCGCCCGGACGTGAGGGAACGCGTCCGGGCGGCGGGTCGTCGACGTTCCGCTCAGAACGTCTTGGTCAGGCCGAAGTAATAGCCGCGGCCCGGTTCGTTGTAGGTTTCCGCGCCATCACCCGAGCGCAGGATCGAGGTGTCGAACACGTTGGTCACCCCCGCCTTCAGGTCGAACCCGTTGTCAAAGACATAGGTCATGCCCAGATTGACCAGCGTGTAGGGATCGCGGTCCTGGTCCTCGTCGGTTTCATAGCCGGTGTAACCCGAATATTCCGGCGCCTCGATCCGCCCGTAATGGGTCAGCGACGGGATCAGCGTGAAGCGGTCGTTCACCCGCCAGTCCAGCGCAGCGTTGATGGTGTATTCGGGCACCAGCGACAGGGGCACCTCGATGTCCAGCGCATCATAGGCGGTGCCATCGCTGGTGATGCCGCCGTCCACATGCACCTTCTGCTTGGACGCGATCATGTAGGTGCCGTTGACCGTGAGGTTGAAATCCTCGCCAAAGGGCATGGCAAAGCTGCCCTCAAGCCCGGACACTTCGGATTCGGGCACGTTTTCCCACTGGTACAGGCGCGATTCCGAACCGCCCACGGTGGTGGTGCCGATCTGCGTCGTGCCCGCCTGGATCTTGTCGCGGTAATCGTTGTGGAAATAGGTCAGCGTGGCATTGATGCCGTTGCTGCCCGCATAGGCCACACCGATTTCCGCGTTGACCGATGTTTCGGGGTCAAGATCGGAATTGCCCAGCACATAGCACGGCCCGTCCCGGTAATAGGGGTAGGGGCAGCCGTTGCCGCGCGTCGTGTAGACGTAGCCGTCGGACAGCTGGTAGACGGTGGGCGACTTGTAGGCCTGCGCCACCCCGCCCTTGAGCGTCCATTCCGACGAAAGCTCGTAGGATGCGTTCAGCCCGCCGGAAAAGGTGCCGCCGAAAGTGTCGGCGGTGTCGTAGCGCACCGAGGGCGTCAGCGTCAGCCTGTCGTTGAATTCGATGTTATCTTCCAGGTAGATGCCGAAGGTCGTCTGTTCGGTGAAACCATCCGCCGAGGTGGAATCGTAGCTGCCATCATCGGTGGTGAGCGACGAGAACGAGCTGTATTCGCGCACATCCAGCTTTTCCCAGCGCAGTTCCGCCCCGAGGGTCAGCGCCGAGGGCGGC
>CAXICP010000269.1:0-5025 GCA_964022595.1 uncultured Salipiger sp. | reverse complement strand
GCGTCCGTCTGGGGGACGGAAGGTCGCAGGTTCGAGTCCTGCTAGCCCGACCAAAATACCCCACAGCGACTTGTCACCCGCCCCGCAGCCCCCGGCTTCGGGGCGGTGCTGTCTTGACCGTTCCCTTACCCGCCGCGCCTTGCTAAGCACGGCCGAAGAACAGGAGACAGGCATGACAGGCGTCCTTGCAAGCCAGCAGATCGAAGAGCTTATCGCGCAAGGTGCCATCCGCTGCGCCGCCCCTCCGGTCGACGGGCAGATCCAGCCGGCCAGCCTTGACCTGCGCCTTGGCACCCATGCGATCCGGGTGCGCGCCTCGTTCCTGGCCGGCGCCGGGCGGCCCGTGACCGAACGGCTTGAAGAATTCGAAATGCACCGCGTCGATCTGACCCGGGGCGCGGTTCTGGAAAAGGGCTGCGTCTATGTGGTGCCCCTGATGGAATCGCTTGCCCTGCCCCGGGACCTGACCGCCGTCGCCAATGCCAAAAGCTCGACCGGGCGGCTTGATCTGCTGACCCGCACCATCACCGACGGCGGCACCGAATTCGACCGCGTGCCCGGCGGCTACACCGGCCCGCTTTACGCCGAAATCTGCCCGCGCAGCTTTTCCGTGCTGGCGCGCGCGGGCATGCGCCTGAACCAGATCCGGTTTCGCCGGGGGCAATCGGTCCTGAGCGATGTCGACCTCGCGGGCCTTCACGACGCGCAGACGCTGGTGTCGGGCGGGCCTGCGGTGATCGACCACGGGCTGGGCTTTTCGGTCGATCTGCGCCCCGAGACGGGCACGCTTGTGGGCTGGCGCGCCAAGCGGCACACCGGCGTGATCGACCTTGACCGCATCGGGCAATATGACGCCGCCGATTTCTGGGATGCCCTGCATTCCGACAGGGGGCAGCTGATCCTGGACCCGGATGCGTTTTACATCCTTGTCAGCCGCGAGGCGGTGCATATCCCCCCCGCCTATGCCGCCGAAATGGCGCCCTACCTGGCGATGGTCGGCGAATTCCGGGTGCATTACGCGGGGTTTTTCGACCCCGGATTCGGTCACGCGGGCGCTGGCGGGACCGGGTCGCGCGGCGTGCTCGAGGTGCGCTGCCACGAAGCGCCCTTCGTGCTTGAACACGGGCAGGTGGTCGGGCGGCTGGTTTATGAACGCATGGATGCGCTGCCGGCGCAGATCTACGGCGCCGGGATCGCGTCGAACTACCAGGGCCAGGGGCTGAAGCTGTCCAAGCATTTCCGCGCCTGAGGGCGGCGCGGTTCAGCCCGCCCGGGCCAGGGGGCGAGGCCCCTTCCACGGCAGCCGGGGCGGATCTTGCGGCGCGCCCGACGCGGCGATGACCACGCTGCCGCCCTGCGTGCGTTCCGCGCTGCGCACGGCGTCAAGCGCGGCGCTGACAGTGGGTTCCAGCGACACCTGCCCGCGCCGCCCCTCGGCCACGCCGATCGATGCGGAATGGCCATCGATGCCCGCCCCGGCGGCGCCCGGCTGGTTCACCAGCACCCGCAGGCGGTCGGCTTCCTGAGCAAGCTCGGCGCCGATCTTGCCCCGCGACAGCACCAGGAAACGGCGGTCATCGTAGCGCAGCACCATGTCACGGTGCCCGGCGGCAGCGCTGATGACGCTGCTCATGCGGCGCAGGACCAGTTCGGCGGTTTCGCGCCCGCCCTCGAGCACGATCCGGTCCCAGTTGTCGACGCCGATCATCATCATGCCGACGGGGCGCAGTCGGGTCTGGCTGCGCATGTAAAGTTCGCCCAGGCCGCGATAATGCAGCCCCGTCACCGGGTCGCGTTCCATCCCCGCGCCAAGCGCAAGTTCGTCGCGCCGGCTGAGCCGCCGGCGCTGTTCGCCCGCCCGCGCCAGCAGCAGGACGGCGGCGGGCGGTGCCAGCGCCGAGATCGCGGCAAAGACGAACAGGGTAGCATCGGTGGTCACCGCCGGAACCAGCCGCATCGCGCCGGCACCCAGCACGACCCAGGCGGCCCAGCCGGCCAGCGACAGCCGCGCGGCACGCCCGATCGCGGATCGGCGAAGCAGGGGGCGCAACATGGGCCGGCGCATGTAGCGCGCGCCGCCCGCCAGCCCCAGCGCCAGCAGGACCAGCGCCGCCTGAAGGGTCATCGCTCCGGTCAGCCAGGGCTGGCCGAAAAGATGCCCGAACATGGCGACGAAGGGCACGATCACCGCCAGCAGCGCCAGCGCGAAGGGCGCAAGGCGCATGCGGGCGAACAGAAGCTGCCCCGCCGCAAGGCTGACCAGCGACAGGCTGGTGTTCAGCCCCATGGCGCCCCCGCCCGCCGTCGCAGGCTGCAGCACTGGCGTGCACAGCCCAACCCCGGCCACCAGCGCCCAAAGCGTCGTTTCCAAGCGGGACAGGCCGCGCAGGGGGCGCTGCGCCTGCAGGGCCGCGCAGGCAAGCGCCGCCGCCGCGATCATCGCAAGGGAAAGCCCCGGTACCGACGACAGCGCCCCGGGCGCGGGGATCGCGTAGACATGGCCCCCCAGCGCGACAAGGCAGATCGCCATCACCGCGCGGATGCAGGCCTTGCGCAGGCGCAGCAGCGCGCGCAGCGAGACCGGCGGCAGCGCGCGTGCCCGCGCCGCTGAAATCGCGATCAGTCCGGCAAGCTTTTCCAATGTCGTCATTTTTGCCAACCTCCGCATTTCGGCCACGGCGGCGACTCCCACATCGCGACCGTGGGCGGACGCTACGTCAAAGCGTCTTGAGGTTATGTTAATTTGGCGCAGGCCGCGGCGGATCAGTCTTCGAACAGCTCGCTTTGTCCGGGGACCTCGTCTTCGCCGTCGTCTTCGGGGGCCGGACCGGCGCCAGGCGCCCCCGGCGTCGGGCGGCTGTCCAGCAGCCCCGCGGCGCGCAGCTCGTTCAGCCCCGGCAGGTCGCGGGCGTTTTCCAGCCCGAAGTGGTCCAGGAAATCCTGCGTGACCACGAAGGTGACAGGCCGCCCGGGCGTCATCTTGCGCCGTCCGAACCGGATCCATTCCATTTCCAAAAGCTGGTCGACCGTGCCGCGCGACACCGACACGCCGCGAATCTCTTCGATCTCGGCGCGGGTGACGGGCTGATGGTAGGCGATGATCGCCAGCGTCTCGATTGCGGCGCGCGACAGCTTGCGCGTTTCCAGCGTTTCCTTCTGCATCAGCCAGCCAAGGTCGGGCGCGGTGCGCATGGCCCAGGCGTCGCCCACCCGCACGATGCGCACGCCGCGCCCCTCGTAGCGGCTGCGAAGGCTGCGAAGCGCCTCGGCGGGATCGCAGCCATGCGGCAGGCGCTGCTGCAGATCGCGCACGGTCACAGGTTCTGCGCTGGCGAAAAGCACCGCTTCGACCATGCGTTCCTGTTCGTCCATGGACGGCGCGTCGAAGAGGCTGTCGTTGTCGGTCATTCCCGGCCCTCTCTCTTGCGCAGCTGGATCGGCGCGAAAGTGTCCTGTTGCCTTATCTCGGCATGGCCTTCCTTGACCAGTTCCAGCGAGGCGGCAAAGGTCGCCGCCGTGGCCGACCGCCATTTCACCGGGTCCGCGTCCCAGCCATCGGGCAGCCAGGACGCGATATCGGTCCATTGCCCGGCAAAGCCCAGCAGCCCGCGCATCCGCCCAAGCGCCTCTTCCATGGTATAGACGCTGTCGCGGTCCATCACGAAGGGGCGGAATTCGTCGCGCGTGCGCAGCCGGGCATAGCCCTGCATCAGGTCCAGCAAGGTGGCGGTGTAGCGCAGCTTGCGCACCCGCTCGACCGTCTGCACCTCGCCGCGAGCGAAGAAATCGCGCCCCAGCCGGTCGCGCGCCATCAGCCGCGCGGCAACGTCGCGCATGGCCTGCAGGCGTTCCAGCTGAAAGGCCAGATGCGCCGCCAGTTCCTCGCCCGAGGGGCCGTCTTCGGTGGGATCGGGGGGCAGCAGCAGCCGCGACTTGAGAAAGGCAAGCCAGGCGGCCATCACGAGGTAATCGGCGGCAAGTTCGATGCGCAGCGCCCGCGCCTTTTCCACGAAGCCCAGGTACTGGCGCGCCAGGTCCAGCACCGAGATCCGGCGCAGGTCGACCTTTTGCGACCGGGACAGCGACAGCAGCAGATCAAGAGGGCCCTCGAAGCCGTCGACATCGACGATCAGCGCCTCGGCGGCAAGGCGGTCCGCGACGCTGAGCGTATCCTCAAGCGGGTCGAAATCATCGTCCTGCATCAGGGATGTCCGGTCAGCAGCGCCTCACGCTCGGCATGCAGCGCGTCGATGTCGATTTCGGCGGGCACGGTGCGCGCGGCCAGCGCCGCCTCGGCGCGGGCCTGTGCCTGCCCGGTCATCGGCCCGGCGCAATCGACCAGGGCCTGCATTTCGGAAAATTCCCCGTTGCAATGCAGCACGCAATCGCAGCCCGCCGCCAACGCCGCCGCGCCGCGTTCGGCCACGCTGCCCGACAGCGCCTCCATCGAGATGTCGTCGGTCATCAGCAGCCCGGTAAAGCCGATGTCCTGCCGGATCAGCCGGATCATGGCGGGATCGATGGTGGCGGGGCGCGTGCCCAGCTGGTCGAACACCAGATGCGCCGTCATGCCCAGCACCGCGTCGTGAAAGGGGCGGAAGGCTTCGAAATCCACCCGGTCCAGTTCGTCGCGCGGCGCGTCGATGCGCGGCAGGTCCTTGTGGCTGTCCATCTGCGCAAGGCCGTGGCCCGGCAGGTGCTTGATGACGGGCAGCACGCCGCCCTGCATCAGGCCCTGCGCCACGGCGATGCCGATTTCCTGCACCTGTTCGACGCTTTCGCCGTAGCAGCGGTTGCGCAGGAACGGGTGCGTCTGCGGGCGGGCCACGTCCAGCATGGGCGCGCAATTGCCATCGATGCCATAGCGCATCAGTTCGGCGGCGGTGATGCGGTAGCGCAGGCGCATGGCCTGCGCCGCGTTGGCCCCGAAGCGCGCCACGTCATCCAGCGGAGGCAGCCAGTCCGACGCCAGCAGATCGGAAGAGCGTCGCGTAGGGAAAGAGTGTAGATCTCGGTGGTCGCCGT
>CAXICP010000268.1:0-5031 GCA_964022595.1 uncultured Salipiger sp. | reverse complement strand
GCTCGTCGCCTCGGCAGCGGCAATCGTCCAGGAGCCATTTCCGCGGGGATCGACGGTCTCTGGCTTGCTCTGGGGTTGGGGGTAGTACTGGGCATCCTCGGTTACGCCATCACCCCTCTGGTGGTGAGCTGGTTTGGTGCCGTCAGTGACGTGTCGGCTGGAGCGGTGTCGTACCTCACGATTTCCTGGTGGGGTTTGCCCGGAATGCTCCTCGTCATTGCCGCAACAGGCTTGATGCGGGGTCTCCAGGACGCCCGCACACCGCTCTGGATTGCACTCGCTGGATTCGCCTCCAACGCGGTCCTGAACGCGGTCCTTATCTACGGGCTCGGCTGGGGTCTCGTGGGCTCGGCTGTGGGCACCGTGATCGCGCAGTGGGGGATGGCCGCTGTTTTTGTGGCCCTCGTTACTCGGGAGGCACGAACCCACGAGGTCTCCCTCGCCCCGGGGGTACTGGGCATTCAAGCCGCTGCTCGTTCGGGCAGTTGGCTGTTGCTGCGAACCCTGAGCCTGCGACTTGTTCTCATCGCCACGGTCGTGGTGGCGACCCGGTCAAGGAAATCGCGGTCGTGGCTGACGATCAGCACGGTGCCGTCATATTCGCCCAGCATATCCTGCAGCAGATCCAGCGTTTCGACATCCAGATCGTTGGTCGGCTCGTCCAGCACCAGAAGGTTGCTTTCCCTGGCCATCAGCTTGGCCAGCAGCAGCCGCGCCTTTTCGCCCCCCGAAAGCGACCGCACGGGCGCGCGCGCCTGGCGTTCGTCGAACAGGAATTCCTTGAGGTAACCGACAACATGCTTGGGCTCGCCGCGCACCAGCACCTGGTCGGCCTTGCCCGACACGCGCATGTCCTTGTCGCCGACAAGATTTTCCCAAAGGCTCATGTCCGGGTCAAGCTGCGCGCGCGACTGGTCGAACACCGCCGGCACCAGGTTGGTGCCCAGCTTGATGCTGCCTGCGTCGGGGGGGATGTCGCCCATGAGCATGCGGATCAGCGTGGTCTTGCCGGTGCCGTTCGGCCCGACAAAGGCCACCCGGTCGCCGCGCTGCACGGTCAGGGAAAAGCCGCTGACGATCACCTTGTCGCCAAAGGACTTGGCGACGTCATGGGCTTCGACCACCTTCTTGCCCGATACCGGCGCCGAGGCCAGTTCCATCGCGGCAGTGCCCTGCCGGCGGATCATGCTGGACCGATCCTGCCGCAGCGCCTTGAGCGCGCGCACGCGGCCCTGGTTGCGGGTGCGCCGGGCGCTGATGCCTTCGACGGCCCATTTCGCTTCGGCCTTGATCTTGCGGTCCAGCTTGTGGCGGGCGCTGTCCTCTTCGGCCCAGATCTTGTCGCGCCAGTCCTCGAACCCCTTGAAGCCCTGCTCCTGGCGGCGCACGGCGCCCCGGTCGATCCACAGGGTGGCGCGGGTCAGTTCCTCAAGGAAGCGCCGGTCGTGGCTGATCAGCACAAAGGCCTTGCGCGTGCGCTTGAGCTCGTCCTCAAGCCAGCGGATGGCCGAGATATCAAGGTGGTTCGTGGGCTCGTCCAGCAGCATCACGTCCGGGTCGCGCGCCATCAGCCGCGCCAGCGCGGCGCGGCGCCGCTCGCCCCCCGAGGCGGTCGCGACCGGGCGCGCAGGGTCGAACCCCAGCCCCTCGCCCGCCGCCTCGACAAGGTACATCTCGGCCGGGCCAAGGCCTTCGGCGGCGTAATCGCCCAGCGTTTCGAACCCCGACAGATCCGGGTCCTGTTCCATGTAGCTCGCGGTGGTGCCGGACGGGACAACGCGCGTGCCGGTGTCGGTTTCGACCTGCCCGGCCATGACCTTCATCAGCGTCGACTTGCCCGAGCCGTTGCGCCCGACCAGTGCCACACGGTCGCCCGGCTGCACGTTCAGCGAAAGGTCGGCGAAGACCGGCTCGCCGCCGAAGGTCAGCGAGATGTCGGAGAGTTGTAAAAGAGGTGCCTGTGCCATTCCGATGCGCTATTTTGCGGCGCGCCCGGCGTCAAGGGCCAACGCATGCGGGCGCGTCGCTGCGCCGGGTCACACCCGCGCGATCTGCCCGCCGCTGACCGGCGCGCCCACGCCGGTGGTTCCGGGCGCCGAGGTGGGCAGGCGGCGCATCACGCGCACCGCGAGATAGGCAAAGGCCTGGGCTTCCAGCATGTCGCCGTCCAGCCCGGCTGCTTCGACCGGTTCGACCGCGCAATCCAGCCCCGCGCGAAGCATTGCCATCATCACCGGGTTCTTGCGCCCGCCCCCGGTCACCAGCAGGCGCGCCGGAGCCTTCGGGCAATGTTCCATCCCCAGCATCACGGCGGTCGCGGCCATGGCCGTCATGGTGGCGGCGGCGTCGGCATCGTTCAGCTCGCGCACCAGATCCAGCATCAGCGCGAAATCGTCGCGATCCAGGGACTTGGGCGGGATGCGGCGGAAGTAACCTTCGTCCAGGAACAGCTCCAGCGCGCCGTCGACCACGTTGCCCTGCGCGGCAAGCGCGCCGTCGCGGTCGCAATCCAGCCCCAGCCGCTCGGCCACCAGATCGTTCAGCGGCGCATTCGCCGGCCCGGTGTCAAAGGCCAGCAGCGCGCCGGGGTCTTCGGGGGCGGATTTGGTCGGGTCCACCCAGGTCAGGTTGCCCACCCCGCCAAGGTTGAGAAACGCGACAGGCTCGCTTGCGCCCATCCACTGTGCGCAGGCGAAATGAAAGAACGGCGCCAGCGGCGCACCCTCGCCGCCAAGGGCGACATCGGCGGACCGGAAATCCCAGACCACGTCGCGGCCCAGCCGCCCGGCCAGCGCGGCGCCATCGCCCAGCTGGTGGGTGCCCCGCCCGCGCGGCTCATGCGCAAGGGTCTGCCCGTGAAAGCCCACGACCTCGGCCTGTGGGAACTGCGAAAGCAGCTCGGCATGGGCGCTTTCGACGACGCCCTGCGCATCGGCCAGATCCTCACCCGGCCAGCGCCCCAGCGCGGCGCGCAGCACGCTGCGTTCGCGGGCGGAATAGGCACGATAGCCGCTTTGCCCGAACGCGAAGATCCGCCGCCCGTCGGTTAGCAAAAGCGCCGCATCGACCCCGTCCAGCGACGTTCCCGACATCGCCCCCAGCGCCCAGACCGGCGTATCGCTCAACTTGCCCTTCACTCCCGCGCGCCCCGCCCTTATAGGATTGCGCGGATTATTAGAGGGAACCCCCATGACCTACCATCCCAAATCGGATTTCATGCGTGTCATGATCGAGCGCGGCTTCCTGGCCGATTGCACCGATTACCAGGGCCTTGACGAGGCGCTGGTGGCTGGGGTCGTGCCGGGCTACATCGGCTTTGACGCCACGGCGAAATCCTTGCATGTGGGCAGCCTTATCCAGATCATGATGCTGCGCTGGCTGCAAAAGACCGGGCACCAGCCGATCACCCTCATGGGCGGGGGCACCACCAAGGTGGGCGATCCCAGCTTTCGCGCCGACGAACGCCCGCTGCTGACGACAGAGCAGATCGACGACAACATCGCGGGCATCAAGCAGGTGTTCGCCAAGTATCTGGATTACGACGGCGCGACGCCTGCGCTGATGCTGAACAACGCCGAATGGCTGGACGGGCTGAACTACCTTGAATTCCTGCGCGACATCGGGCGGCATTTCTCGGTCAACCGCATGCTGTCGTTTGAATCGGTGAAATCGCGGCTGGATCGCGAACAGTCGCTGTCGTTCCTTGAATTCAACTACATGATCCTGCAGGCCTATGATTTCCTTGAGCTGAACCGCCGCTATGGCTGTCTTGTGCAGTTCGGCGGCTCGGACCAGTGGGGCAATATCGTCAACGGCATCGACCTGACGCGGCGCGTGCTGGATCACCAGATCTTCGGGCTGACCTCGCCGCTTCTGACCACGTCGGACGGCAAGAAGATGGGCAAATCGCAGGATGGCGCCGTGTGGCTGAACGCCGACATGCGCTCGCCTTATGAATTCTGGCAGTTCTGGCGCAACACGACGGATGCGGATGTGGGCCGGTTCCTCAAGCTTTACACCGAGCTGCCGGTCGAGGAATGCGAACGGCTTGGCGCGCTGTCGGGGTCCGAGATCAACGAAGCCAAGATCGTGCTGGCCAACGAGGTCACCACCCTGTGCCACGGCGCCGAAGCTGCCGCCACCGCCGCCGCAACCGCGCGCGAGGTGTTCGAAAAGGGCGGCGTGGGCGACGATCTTCCGACGCTTGAACTATCGCGCGCCGAGCTGGGCGCGGGTCTGTCGATCGTGCAGGTCATCGTGCGCGCGGGGCTGGCGAAATCGGGCAAGGAAGCCAAGCGCCTGATTTCCGAAAATGGCGCGCGCATGGACGACGCCGCGCTAAGCGACGCGGGGCTGATGCTGGACGCGGCGGCGCTGGAAACGCCGGTCAAGCTGAGCGCGGGCAAAAAGCGCCACGCGCTGGTCAAGCTGGCCGACTAGGGCGCCTGCAACAGCAACTGCACGATCGCAAGCACCCCGAAGGGCAACGACAGCGCCGAGGCCAGCAGCAACGCTGCTCCGGCGGTGGGTTTCGGTCTGGGCGCAACGGCCGCGGCGGCCATCGCACGGGGGGAAGGCGCCTTTGGGCGCGGGACTACCTGTGCCATGGCCGAACTTAACCACGAATTTACTTTCCGATTCCTTAATCCAGATCATGGAATCGCTCGACCTGCCCCTCGTGCAATCGCCCCAATACGCAAGAACGCTTCGCGCGCTCGGGCTTGGGGTGCGCTGCGGCTTCACCGGCCGCGAAACCGATCCCGACATGCGCTGGCTGGTGCAATCGCGGCGCCTGCCGGGGATCGGGCCGGTCGATCTGATCTCGCGCGGGCCGGTGGGCCGTGACAGCATCGCGCCGCAGGAATGGCTGGGGCTGGTGCGCGAACACCGCCGGCGCCCGCTGATCCTGAACGCCGCGCAGCAGTCCGGGCCGGCCCTGCGCGCGGCGGGGTTCTGGCCGGTGATGACCGCCGCGACCATCGCCGTTCTTGCCTTGGGCGATCCGGGCGGCATGCGCGCCGCCATGCAGCA
>CAXICP010000267.1:0-5082 GCA_964022595.1 uncultured Salipiger sp. | reverse complement strand
CCGGCAACTGGAAGCACAGCGATTTGCCCCCGCCCGTCGGCATGATCGCCAGCACGTTGTCGCCGCGCGCCACCGCATCGACGATCTCGCCTTGGCCGGGGCGGAAGGCATCGAAGCCGAAGATTTCTTTCAGCAGCGCCTCAGCCGCGGGGCTGGCGCCTTCGTCTGCGTCGCGGGGCATCGCGGAAGATCCTGCCATTTTTCGCTAAATCTGCACTGGCGTGCAGGATCGCACGCCAGGTTTCGGGGAACAAGCCCGCCGCCCGGTCAGAACAGCAGGGTCGGCAGGATGTAGTCGCGCAGCGAAATCACGATGATGAAGACCACCAGCGGCGCCAGATCCAGCGGGCGCGTGTCCGGCAGCACCCGGCGGATCGGCCTGTACAGCGGTTCAAGCAGGCGGTTCAGCCCTTCCCAGATCTGCGCCACGATGGGCTGGCGCAGGTTGAGGATGTTGAAATTGATCAGCCAGCTCATGATGATGTGCACGATCATGACGAAGAAGACCACGTCCAGGATCAGCTTCAGCGGTCCATAAATTGCCATCATGTGCCGGTCTTCCCTTTCGCCCTTGTTGCCGGTGACATTTAGACACGACGCCCCCGCGTAACAAGAGTGCCGTGAGGTCGTGGTTGACGCGCCCCCCGCGCGCGGCAGTCTCGCCCCGAAAGGAGCCGCCGCATGTACCCCTTCATCCGCATGGCCAAGGAAATGGCCAAGTTCCGCAACGCCGAACCGCTGGGGCTGGACGGCATGCACGTCTCGCGCCACACCTGCTGGCCGTGGGATATCGACCTTTGGCGCGAGCTGAACAACGGGCGTACGCTGACGCTGTACGACCTGGGGCGCATTCCGCTGGCGATGCGGGCGGGGCTGATCGACGTTCTCAGACGCGAAAGATGGGGGCTGACCATGGCCGGCGCCTGCGTGCGCTACCGCCGCCGGGTGCGCATGTTCGACACGTTCGAGATGCGCTCGCACATGGTGGGCTGGGACGCGCGGTTCATCTACCTGGAACAAAGCATGTGGCGCCCGGACGGCATCTGCGCCAACCACGCGGTCTATCGCGGGGCGGTCACCGGGCCGGATGGCATCGTGCCGCCCGCAACGGTGCTGACCGCGATGGGCCATGACACCCGATCACCCGCGCTGCCCGAGTTCGTGCAAAAGTGGATCGAAGCCGAAGACCTGCGCCCCTGGCCGCCGCAGATGTGACCCGCCCCGCGTGAAACATCCGCGACAGGCGCCTTTGGCGCTTGCCTGCCCGGGCGCGCGCCTGTTCTAACCGCGCACAGGCAGCGGGGGGCGGCATGGCACGGGTTTCGAAACGGCGCATCTGGGGCTGGATGTTCTTTGACTGGGCGCAGCAGCCTTATGCGACGCTGGGGCTGACCTTCATCTTCGCGCCCTATTTCGCCGCCGTCGCGGCCGAACACTATCTTGGGCTTGGCCTGCCCGAAAATGCCGCCAAGGCGCAGGCGCAGGGGCTGTGGTCATCGGCCCAGACGGTGTCGGGGCTTTTCATCGCGCTCAGCGCGCCGCTGCTGGGGGCCTGGGCCGATGCGTCGGGGCGCAAGATGCCCTGGCTGGCCGGGTTCACCGCCATCGCGGTGATCTGCGCCGCCGCGCTGTGGGGCCTGCTGCCCGACGGCACCGGGCTGATGCTGGCGCTGGTGGCGTTCTGGGCGGGGTTCACCGCGTCGGAATGCGCCTTCAACCTGAACAACGCCACCCTGCCGCAGCTTGGCTCACCGCAGGAAGTGGGGCGCATTTCCGGCAGCGCGTCGGCCTTCGGCTACTGGGGCGGCGTCGTGTCGTTGTTCGCGATGCTGCTGCTCTTTGCCGAAAACGAAAGCGGCACCACTCTGATCGGAATCGCGCCGATCCTTGGGCTGGACCCGGAAACGCGCGAGGGCACGCGCTTTGTCGGCCCCTTCATCGCCATATGGTTCGCGCTGTTCATGGTGCCCTTCTTCCTGTGGAACCGCGAGCCGCCCGGCGCATCGCCCGCCCGCATCGGCGCTGGCAGGATCGTGGCGGACCTGCGCGCCAGCCTGCGCGACGTGGCGGGGCGCCCGTCTTATCGCAGCTTCCTGATCGCCTCGATGCTCTACCGCGATTCGCTGGGGGCGCTTTATGCCTATGGCGGGATCTATGCGCGGCTCGTGCTGGGCTGGGAAATCACGCAGATCGGCGTGTTCGGCATCATCGCCGCCATCGCCGCCGCCATCATCAGCTGGGCCGGGGGACACGCCGACCAAAGGCTGGGGCCAAAGCCCGTCATCGTCGCCTGCGTCTGGCTTCTGATCGCGGTCAGCGGCGTCATCATCGGCATGTCGCGCACGCAGCTTTTCGGCTTTGTCCTGCCCCCGGGATCGCCGCTGCCGGACGTCATCTTCTACCTTTGCGGAGCGATCATCGGCGGCGCGGGCGGCGCGCTTTATTCCGCCTCGCGGTCCATGATGGTGCGCCACACCGACCCCGCCCGCGCCGCCGAAGCCTTTGGGCTGTTCGCGCTGACCGGCAAGGCGACGGCCTTTCTTGCGCCCGCGCTGATCACGGTCTTCACACTTTGGACGGAATCGAACCAGTTGGGGTTTCTGCCAGTGATCTTCCTTTTCCTCGGGGGGTTGGCTCTGCTACGCTGGGTACAACCAGACGGAGACCGAGCAGAATGATCCGCACCCTGACCGCCCTGACCGCCGCCGCATTCCTGTGGGGCTGCGGCGAAGACCGCCCCGCCCCCACCACGACCGAGGCCGACCTGCCCCGCGTCACCGGCGTGCTGTCGACCAAAAGCGCCAAGTCCATGTTCGGCGCCCAGACCGCGGGCTCGCAGCAGACGCCCGCCGCCTTCGGCAGCTATTCCAAGGGCTGCGTCGCGGGCGCCGTGCAACTGCCCGAAACCGGGCCGACCTGGCAGGCCATGCGCCTGTCGCGCAACCGCAACTGGGGCCATCCCGAACTTGTCGACTACCTGCAGGACCTGTCGCGCAAGGCGTCGCGCCTGCCCGGCTGGAACGGCATCTACGTCGGAGACATGAGCCAGCCGCGCGGAGGCCCCATGACATCGGGGCATGCCAGCCACCAGGTGGGGCTGGATGCCGACATCTGGATGCTGCCCGCGTCCGACCTGGGGCTAAGCCGCGGCGCGCGCGAAAGCCTGTCGTCGATTTCCATGCGCCGCGCCGCGGGGGCATATGTGAACAACAGCTGGACCCGGGCGCATCACGACCTTCTGAAAGCCGCGGCGAGCGATCCCCGCGTCGCCCGGATCTTTGTCTTTCCCGGCGCCAAGGTGCAGATGTGCAACGATGAAACCGGCGACCGGTCCTGGCTGAACAAGATCCGGCCCTGGTACGGGCACCACTATCATTTCCACGTGCGGCTTGCCTGCCCGTCCGGGGCGACCGGCTGCGTCGACCAGGCCCCGCCGCCGCCCGGCGATGGCTGCGCCGATGCGCAGGCCTGGGTGAACAACATTCTCAACCCGCCGCCCCCCGACCCCGATGCGCCCGCGCCCAAACCCAAACGCGACCTCGTGATGGGGGATCTTCCGGCACAATGCGCATCCGTTCTCGCGGCGCGATAATCGCCGCACTGACGGGGGGACTTGCCTTGGCCGCCGCCGCAAGCGGGGGCGAGGCAGTGCTTGTCGGCAGCTACACCTGGACCAGCGACGCCCGCCGCTTCGGCGGGTTTTCCGGGCTGGAACTGTCCCCCGACGGCGCCCGTCTTGTGGCGATCAGCGACCGCTCTGCCTATGTCGAGGCCGACATCACACGCAAGGACGGGCGCATCACGTCGGTCACGCTGACCCGGCTGAACGGGCTGCGCGCCGCCGACGGGGGCCCCTATGCCGGCGACACCGAAGGGCTGGCGGTGGATGGCGATCGCTTCTTCGTCTCGCTTGAAGGTCCGGCACAGGTCTGGGCCTATTCGGCGCCCCAATCCGCCGTCGCGCTGACCCGCGCGCCCGGCTTTGGCGGCCTTCAGGGCAATTCCGGCCTGGAAGCCCTGGCCATCGACACCAGGGGCCGCCTGCTGACACTGCCCGAACGGTCCGGGGCGATTACCACGCCCTTTCCGGTCTGGCGGCTGGACGAGGCGGGCTGGTCGCAGCCCTTTGCCATTCCGCGCCGGGGCGGGTTCCTGCCGGTGGGCGCCGACGTGGGGCCGGACGGGCGGTTCTACCTGCTGGAACGCGAATTCACCGGCTACAGCTTCGTCAGCCGCGTGCGCCGTTTCGACATGTCCGAAGACGCGCTGACCGGCGAGACCGAGCTTTTCCGGTCGGCGATCTTTCAGCACGACAACCTTGAAGGCATCTCGGTCTGGCGCGACGCGGCGAGCGACATCCGCCTGACGATGATCTCGGACAACAACTTCATCGGCCTGCAAAAAACCGAGCTGGTCGAATACCGGGTGCCGGAATCGCTTGATTTGCAGGGCGAAAGGCCCTAACTGGCCGCGTTCGGGCGTGCGGCCCGGAACAAGTTCCCCGCCACCTTGTCAAAACGGGTCACCCATGACACGCAAACATCTTCCCGGCATTCTTGCCATGGCCGCCATCGTGCTGGCCTCGAACATCCTCGTGCAATTCCTGTTCGGCCACTGGCTGACATGGGGCGCGTTCACCTACCCGCTTGCCTTTCTCGTCACCGACGTGATGAACCGCCTGTACGGTGCGCCCGCCGCGCGCAAGGTGGTGCTGGCGGGGTTCGTCGTCGGCGTCATCTGTTCGCTGATCGGCACGCAGATCATGCTTGAGGGCGACGGCTACACCTATCCCGCCGTGACGCTGCGCATCGCGCTGGGGTCGGGGCTGGCGTTCCTGACGGCGCAGCTCATGGACGTCGCGATCTTCGACAAACTGCGCGATGGCGCCTGGTGGCGCGCGCCGCTGGCGTCCACGCTGGTCGGGTCCGCGCTGGACACTGCCATCTTTTTTACCGTCGCGTTTTCCGGCGCGCTTGGCTTTCTGGAACCCGGCAACGATGTGTCCTGGGCCACGGAAACCCTGCCTTTGCTTGGGTTTGGCCCGGTCGTGCCGCTGCGGGTGTCGCTGGGCACCGCCGACTG
>CAXICP010000266.1:0-5154 GCA_964022595.1 uncultured Salipiger sp. | reverse complement strand
TCCACCACCTGCAGGAACACCTGCATCTGCCGAACCCTGTCCATGCGCCATTGTTCGCGATTTTCGGCAGGTGATGTCAAGATGCCGCCGGTTATCTGAAACGCGCGATCAATTAGATCCGGTGCAGAGATTTTCATGGAAAGGATACCATCATGACAACTGCACTGGTGACAGGCGGCAGCCGAGGGCTTGGCCGCGACATGGCGCTGCGACTGGCCGAGGCGGGCCATGACGTGGTGCTGACCTATCTTGGCAGCCACGACAGGGCGCAGGCCGTCGCGCGCGACATCCGGGCCATCGGCCCGCGCGCCGTCGTCCTGCCGCTGGATGTGGCCGACCCGGTCAGCTACCCCGCCTTTGTCGATGCGCTGCGGCAGGCGCTGGACCAGCTTGGCGCGCCGGGGCTGGATGCGCTGGTCAACAACGCGGGCACCGGGGTGCAGGCCGCCTATGCCGACACCGACGCTCAGGCGTTCGACCAGATGATCGCGATCCACCTGCGCCCCGCCTTCGTGCTGACGCAGACGCTGCTGGCCTTGCTGAACGACGGCGCGTCGGTGGTGAATGTGTCGTCCGGGCTGACGCGGTTCTCGTTGCCGGGCTCTGCCGCCTACGCGGTGGCCAAGGGCGGGGTCGAGGTGCTGACGCGCTACCAGGCGCGGGAACTGGGCGCGCGCGGCATCCGGGTCAACGTGCTGGCCCCCGGCGCGATCGAAACCGATTTCCGGGGCGGCGCGGTGCGCGACAACCCGCAGGTCAACAGCTTCGTTTCGGCGCAAACGGCGCTTGGCCGCGCCGGCCAGCCCGAGGATATCGGCGCGGTCGTCGCCTTCCTGTGTTCGGACGGCGCGCGCTGGATCACCGGCCAGCGGATCGAGGCATCGGGCGGCATGTTCCTGTAGGCGCGCGCGCGTGGGCGGCGGGCGGGGTCAAACCCCCAGCATCCGCCGCCCCGCCATGCGCCCGGCCCCGGCGCAGATCGCGATGCCCAGGCTGTACCACAGCAGGAAGAACGCCGGCGCATCCTCGTTGCAATGCAGCGCGTAAAGCGCGGTGGCGGCAGCGCCGGCGAACACCCCGGCCAGCAGCCCGGCCCGCGCCGGGCGCGGTTCGACCCGGTGGCGCAGGCCGATCAGCAACGGCACCCCCACCGGCAGCGCCAGCAGCAGGATCGACAGCAGGCATTGCAGCGCGCTGTGCCCCAAGGCATCGCCCCCGCGCGCCACTGCCACCGCCCAGCCAAGGGCGGCAAGGCCCGCCGCCACCGCGAAAGGCGCCGCCGGCAAGGCCCGGCCCGGCGCCGGGCGTAGCAAAAGCGCCCCCGCAAGCGCCGCCAGCCCCAGCGGCAGCAGCGATTTCACCAGCACCGGCGCCTGCGTCACCGCCAGCGCCCAGTCCGGCCGGATCTGCCAGACCAGCGCCACCAGCAGCGCCGACAGCGCCAGCCCCGGAAGGACCCGCAGCGCAAGCCGGGGGCGTTTGGGCGCCACCTCGTCGGCGGCAAGGGCGGCAATCAGCTCGTCGGTTTCCATTCCTCGTCCTTTCTGGCGGCGTCGGACAGCCGCCGCAGCGCGCGGTGCAGCGCGACCCTCAGCGCGCCCGGCCCAAGGCCGAAACGGCTGGACAGGGTCTCGGGGTCGGCGCCGTGCACCGCGTGTTCGCGCACCAGCGCCGCGTCGCGTTCGGACAGCCGCGCCAGCGCCTGTTCGATGTGCAGGCTTTCCAGCGGGTCGACCGGCGGGGCGCCCAGGTGGGCGTGATCCTCGATCGGCTCGTGCTGGCGGCGCGCCCCGGCGCGGATCGCGTCGATGGCCTTGTGTTTCGTGATGACCCTGACCCAGGGCATCAGCGGGCGGCGCACATCCCAGCTGCCGCGCTTCAGGTGCACCGACAGCAGCGCCTCTTGCACCACGTCTTCGGCCATGTGCCGCATCGGGGCGGGCAGATCGCGCAGCGCCATCGCCCGCATGCGGGGGGCAAGCAGCGCAAGGCCACGCGCATAGGCCTTGCGGTCCCCCGCAAGCCCTTGCCGCATCAGATCCTCGATCTCGGCATCCGTCGGTGTCATGCCCTGTCATACGCCGATGCGCGCGGTTGCGTTACAGGCAATCGCAAAAAAGCGCCGCGTGTTTCAGCCGGTCACGACGGCGCGAGCGGCGTAACATCCGCGCCCCCCGCCCCGAATACCCCGATGCAGACACCGCGATCTGCCAACCAACATCGGAGACGACACCATGACCGCACGCACCAATTCAACGCTCGCCCTTGCCGTTGCCGCGGGCCTTGCCCAGATGGCCCTGCCCGCCCATGCCCAGGGTCAGGAAAAATGCTACGGCGTTGCCATGGCCGGGGAAAACGGCTGCGCCGCCGGGCCGGGCACCACCTGCGCCGGCACGTCCAGCGTCGATTACCAGGGCAACGCCTGGACGCTGGTTCCCGAAGGCACCTGCAGCGACATCGAATTGCCCGCGATGGCGGACGGCACCGCGCGGATGGGCGCGCTTGAGGCGCTCGACCGCGACCTGCCGATGAGCTGACCCGGGGCGGCGCGGCGATCCCTCTGCCGCGCCCCTTCCGCCACCCTTCAGGAGAACGCGCCATGCCCCTTCCCCCCGCCGCCGGTATCGGGTTCAAACCCCGCCACGCCGCCGACCTTGCCACGCCCGGCGCCGTGTCCTGGCTGGAAATCCACGCCGAGAACTACATGGTCGACGGCGGCCCCAGGCTGGCGCTGCTGGCCGACATGGCCGCGACCTTTCCCGTGTCGGCCCATGGCGTGGGCCTGTCGATCGGCGGCGAAGGCCCGCTGGACGGCGAACATCTGGCGCGGCTCCGCAAGCTGCTGGACTGGCTCAAGCCGGCGCAGTTTTCCGAGCACCTGGCCTGGTCGTCCCACGGGGGCGCCTATCTGAACGATTTGCTGCCCCTGCCCTGCAACGATGCGGCGCTGGACCGGATCTGCGCCCATGTGGACCAGGTGCAGCAATACCTCGGGCGCCAGATGCTGCTGGAAAACCCCACCAGCTACATGACCTTCGACGACAGCACGATGCCCGAAACCGATTTCCTGGCCCGCATCGGCCAGCGCACCGGCTGCGGCATGCTGCTGGACATCGAAAACGTGTTCCTGTCGGCGCAGAACCTTGGGTTCGCGCCCGAAAGCTACCTTGATGCCTACCCGCTGGACATGGTGGGCGAAATCCACCTGGCCGGCCATGCGCCCGGCGATGACGTGCTGATCGACACCCACAGCGCGCCGGTGGGCGATCCGGTCTGGGCGCTTTACGACCGGGTTCTGCGCCGCATCGGCCCGCGCCCGACCTTGATCGAATGGGATGCCGACCTGCCCGATTTCGCCATCCTTCAGGCCGAGGCCGCCCGCGCCCAGGCCCTGCTGTCGCGCGTGCCCGCATGAGCCAGGCGCGCTTTGCCGCCGCGCTGCTGTCCGGCGCCGCCCCGCCCGTGGGCGCCGCCCGGTTCGAAATCTACCGCGCCTCGGTCACCGCGTCGCTATCCGCGACCCTGGCCGAGGCGTTCCCGGCGGTGGAAAAACTGGTGGGCCAGCGGTTCTTTGCCGCGATGGCGGGCGATTTCATCCGCGCCCACCCGCCGCGCCACCCGGTGATGGCGCTTTGGGGCGACGCGCTGCCCGGCTGGCTGGCCGGATTCGCCCCCGCCGCATCGCTGCCCTACCTGCCCGAGGTCGCCGCGATCGAACAGGCGCGGCGCGAATCATGCCATGCCGCCGATGCGCCCCCCCTGGATCCGCAGCGCCTGTCGGGCGATCCCGCCGCGCTGACGATCGCGCCCCACCCGTCGGCGCGCACGCTGGTGACGCGCTGGCCCGCGCTGTCGATCTGGGCGCGCAACGCAGATCTGCCCGCGCTGGCCGATGCCCCCGCCGGAGAGCTGCTGATCTGTCGCCCCGCCCTTGCCGTGCAGGCCCGCCCCGCCCCGGACGGCACCGCCGCCACCCTTGGGGCGCTGTCGCGGGGCCTTGCGCTTGACGCCGCGCTGCCCGCCGGGGCCGCGCATGGCGATATCCTTGCCTGCCTGTTTTCGGCAGGCGCCCTTGTCGAAAGGATCCGATGATGATTGCCGCCTTCATCCGCGCGAACTCTGCCCCGCTTTCCGGTGCGCCCGGCGCCATCGGCGCCAGCGCGCGGGCGGTCTTTGCCTCTGTTCTTGCCGGGTATTTCTGGGCCTCGGGGCTGACCAAGCTGGACGGTTTCGGGCTGTCGGCCAATGCCTATATCCAGATCTTTCCCCGCCGCATGGACGCGGCGGGATACGACCCGTCGGCCCTGCCCGCGCTGGCGCACCTTGTCACCGCCGCCGGCACGGCCGCGGAATTCGCGCTGCCGCTGCTGATCGTGCTGGGGCTGTTCACCCGGGCGGCGGCGGTTGGGATGCTGGGCTTTGTGGCGGTGATGACCCTCACCGACATCGCCGGGCACGGCATCGGCCCCGAAACCATCGGCGCCCCGCTTGACCGCGACCCCGCCGCCGTGGTCTGGGACCAGCGCCTGCTGTGGGCCTGGCTGCTGGGAACGCTGGCGCTGACCGGCGCGGGGCCGCTGTCGGCGGACCGCGCCCTGGGAAAACTTGTGCCCCCGCGCGGCGGCTGAGGGCACAAAGCCCCTGTACTTGCGGGGCCACATGCCTTAAGGGGGGTGATCGCGCGCCGCACAGGCGCAGTTCACGGTGCTTCCGGCCATGTCACGGCGCCGGTTTCGCCGATCTTGTCCCCTGACCGACCCCATGGAATTCCCCCTGATGAACCCTTCCCTGTCCGAGGCGCTCGCCGAGCGTGGCTTCGACACGCTCACCCCCGTTCAGGAGGCCGTGAGCGACCCCGCCCTTGCCGAAGCCGACCTTCTGGTGTCCGCCCAGACCGGGTCCGGCAAGACGGTGGGCTTCGGCATCGCCATCGCCCCGACGCTGCTGGGCGACGCGCCCCGCTTCGGCCCCGCCGCCGAGCCGATGGCGCTGATCATCGCGCCCACCCGCGAACTGGCCTTCCAGGTCCGCCAGGAACTTGACTGGCTTTACGGGCGCACCGGCGCTTCGGTCGCATCCTGCGTGGGCGGCATGGACGCGCGCCAGGAACGGCGCACGCTGGAACGCGGCGTGCATGTCGTCGTCGGCACGCCG
>CAXICP010000265.1:0-5182 GCA_964022595.1 uncultured Salipiger sp. | reverse complement strand
GCTCATGGCACCCTTGCATTTTGAACAGTTGCCCCCCACCGCCGTTCCCCGTTAGCGTCGGTCATGCTGCAACGCGGCAGGCACCATCGTGCCCTGCCCAAACGTCCCGGCCCGCGCGCCGGCCCCCGAAAGACCGGAGAAGATCCATGGCTCACCTTGACCGCCAGGCCCGCCTGACGATCCTGTCCTTCGCGATGGGCGCCTTTGCCATCGGCATCACGGAATTCGCCTCGATGGGCTTGCTGCCCTACTACGCCCGCGATCTGGGCGTGAGTGAACCCCAGGCCGGCCATGCCGTCAGCGCCTATGCCATCGGCGTGGTCGTGGGCGCGCCGGTTCTGGCGGTGCTGGGCAGCTACCTTCCGCGCAAGCTGCTGCTGATCCTGCTGATGGCGTTCTTCATGCTGGCCAACATCCTGACGTCGCTGGCGACCGGGCTGGACACGCTGGTGATCTCGCGCGTGCTGGCGGGGCTGCCGCATGGCGCCTTCCTGGGCATCGCGATGCTGTTCGCCGCAGAGCTGAGCCCCCCGGGGCGCAAGGCCGCGGGCGTCGCGCAGGTGCTGATGGGCCTGACGGTGGCGAATATCGTGGGGGTGCCCGCGGCGGGCGCCATCGGTCAAAGCTTTGGCTGGCGCTGGTGTTTTGTCATCGTCGCGGTGATCGCCGCCTGTTCCGTGGCGATGATGGCGCGCGTGGCGCCGCAGGTGCAGGACGGGCCGGCCCCCAGCGCCCTGCGCGAGCTGTCGGCCCTGCGTAACCGCGCGGTCTGGCTGACGCTGGGCGTGGGCGCGATCGGGTTCGGCGCGGTCTTTGCGGTCTATTCCTATTTCTCGGCGGCGCTGATCACCGCCGGGGGCGCGCCGGAATGGGTGATTCCCTTTGCCCTGTCAGCCTTTGGCGTCGGCGCGACGGCCGGCAACTACTATGCCGGGCGCCTGGCCGCCTGGTCGCAGTTCGGCGGCACGCTGCTGCTGTTGCTGGGCATGGTCGCGACCACGCTGATCTATGCCGCCGTCATGGGGCACTGGGTCGCCATGGCCGCGGCTGTGGCGGCGCTGGGGCTGACCGCCGGGCTGGTGATCCCGCTGCAGATGCGCCTGATGGATGTGGCGGGCGACGGGCAGACGCTTGCAGCGGCGCTGAACCACGCCGCGTTCAACGCGGGCAATGCCATCGGGCCATGGCTGGCCGGGATGGGGCTTGCGGCGGGCTATGGCTGGCACATCACCGGGCTTGCGGGCGCGGTGCTTGCGGTCGGGGGCATCGTGATGCTGGGACTGGCGTGGATCGACGCCCGCCCGCGGCGCGGGGTCGCGGTCGCGGCGGAATGAACGGCGCGGGCCGCCCCAAGGGGCGGCTCAGCCGGTGCAGTTGCAGCCGGTAAGTTTCTGATCCATCAGCTGCGAGGGCTGATCGCAGCCCGCATCCCCGACGATCTTGGCCGGCACGCCGGCGACCGTCTTGCAGGGCGGCACCTCTTCCAGCACGACAGACCCCGCCGCGATGCGCGAGCCGTGGCCTACGCGGATATTACCCAGCACCTTTGCACCCGCGCCGATCAGCACGCCGTCGCCGATCTTGGGGTGGCGGTCTTCGTCTTCCTTGCCGGTCCCGCCAAGCGTCACCGAGTGCAGGATCGACACGTTGTCGCCCACCACGGCGGTTTCGCCGATGACGATGGAATGGGCGTGGTCGATCATGATGCCGCAGCCGATCCGGGCCGCCGGGTGGATGTCGACGCCGAACACCTCGGACGCGCGCATCTGGATGAAGAACGCCAGATCCCTGCGCCCCTGCCCCCAGAGCCAATGCGCCACGCGCTGGCTTTGCACCGCCTGGAAGCCCTTGAAATACAGCAGCGGCTGCAGGAACCTGTGGCAGGCGGGATCGCGTTCGAAGGTGGCGCGGATGTCGGCCCGCGCGGCGCGCGCAAGCCAGGGGTCCGAGGCGTATGCCTCATCGCAGATCTCGCGCAGGATCTGTTCGGACATCTCGCCATTGGCAAGCTTCATGGAAATGCGGAACGCCAGCGCCCCCTCGATGGTCGCGTGATGCAAGACCGAGACATGGACCATGCCGCCAAGCAACGGCTCGGCGGCGACGGCTTCTTCAGCCTCGCGGGTGATACGGGCCCAGACCGGGTCCAGCTCGGCGATCCTTGCGCGGGTTTCGGCCATGGCAACCTCCGTTCGATCCGCTGACATTAGCAGATAGCAGCGCAGGCTTGAAACGCAAATCGTTGATGGCCCTCATGACCCGGCGCAATGCAGCGCAGCGACTTTCGGCCGACGGGGCGCGCCCGCGCCCAGCCAGCGCGGTTCGCGCCGCAGCCGCACCGCATCCAGCATCAGCATGAGGCAATCGGCGTATTCGCCATCGTCCGCCCGCCGCTCTGGCGCATGAGGCCGGCCCAGCGCCGCCGCCATCAGCGTGCCGTTGCCCCAGCCGGGATGCACCCGACCAAGGCGGCGGCAATAGCGGTCGGCGGCGTCGGCCTGCGCCACCAGGTCGCGCGCCGCCCGCCAGCGGTGCCCGCGCGGCACGCACAGCAGCGCGCGGGCACCGGCGACGATGTCGCCATGCAGGACCGGCCTCATGCGACCAGCCCCAGGCTTGCGGACGGCCCGCGCCCGAAGCGCGCCGACACCTGCGCCACCTTGACGCTGTAGGCGCCCGTCAGCCCGTCCTGCGCCGGATCGTAGGTCCAGCCCGGCGCGGTGACGGTTTCGCGCCGGATCTCGGCGCCCTCCTGCATGATGCGCACGAGGTAGCGTTCGCTTTCCTCGCCCAGCGGGACGTCTTCCAGATCCCAGCTGTCGCCTTCGATGCGCGTGCGGCGCACCCAGCTTAGCGCGACCGCCCCGCCCGATTGCGCCGCGCGCAGGTGGCACGGGCTGTAGGGCCGCAGGCCGATGCCCTTGAAGGTCATCTCGCGGTGGACGTAGCTGGCATCGTCATAGCCCCGGCTGGCCGGCCCGATGCGATAGTTGCGCTGGATGCGCAGCATGGCGGCGGGCAGATCGATCTGTTCGGGCACCCCGTTGAGCGCCACCACGTAGGACCCCTGCGGCCAGGTGGCCGGCACGATCCCGTCGGTGCCAAGCTGGCCGCGAAGACGGTGGGACAGCTCCCAGGTATCCTCGGCCACCAGGGTCGCGTCGCGGTATTGAAGCAATTCCCAGTTTCCGGACGTTCCGTCGCCGATCGCCAGAAGGTTACCCCCCGCCAGCAGCCGGTCATCGCTAATCGATTGCAGCGCGCCCGAGAACAGCCGCACCCGAAGCGCACCCGCCCGGTCGATCCGCCCCGAGGGGGCGCTGTGCAGGTCGGTTTCGGTCAGACCGACGATCGCGCGCCCGCCCAGCACGGTGTTGAGTTGATAATCCGCATCGCTCGCCGAATCGTAGACCGCCACCGAACCCGGCCAGGGATCCGACGTTGCCGCCAGGTAGGGCGCATGCGGCAGTTCCTCGCCGGTGATCAGCGGCAGATCCATGAACAGCGGCATGACCCTGACGGGCGGCACGAAGCCGCGCAGGACGGGCGATTCATCGGGAATGGTCGACGGCTGGTAGACATCGGGTTCGTGATGCACCGCGTCGATCAGCTGCAGCGCGCCGATTTCGACCCGATCGACCCGGGCCTGCACCGTTCCCGACGCCGAGGGCAGCGACACGATGTCCCCCGCGCTGATCGGCATCTGCGATGGCGGCAGGGCAAAGCGCAGCGTGTCGCGCGCCACCCGGGATTCCGCCAGCCAGCGTTCCACGGTCTGGCGCCCCTCGCCCCGGGTCATCACCAGCGGCAGTTCGGTATCGGCCACCGCGTGGGTGCGGGCATCCGGCAGGACGGTTTCCTCGCCCACCACGGTGTGATCGCCGTCGGCTTCGACAAAGCGCAGGCGCACGCGCCCGGCCATCTCGGCCTCGGACGCGCGGATGCGCACCAGATCGCCCTCTAGCTCGTCAGACACCGCCAGCCGGGCCGGATCGATCACCGTGGCCTGCCGGTCCCGGCGCAGGATGAAATGCAGCTTTCCGTCCTTTTCCACCGCGTCGAACCCATGCGCCAGCATCAGCGGCTGAAGCGCGCGGCGCGCATCGCCCACCTCGTCGACGATGTATCCGCGCACCCAGCCATGCAGCGCGCTGACGTCGTAATCGACCAGCCCGACCTTTTCGCAGATTTCCGCCACCACCGAAGCAAGCGTGCGCTGCGAGGCGCGCCCGTTCAGCCAGTGCCCGCTGCGGTAATTGTCGCCATCCGCCCACAGGCTGCCCAGCCCCGGGAACCACGGGTAGGGACGCGCATCCCAGGCCCAGACATAAGCGTGATCCATGTCCAGCATGGGGCCGCCATAGGTGGCCGATTCCGGGTTCCTGGCCGGATCGTTCCAGTAGCCGTACATTGCCCGCAGGTACTGGTGCTGCATCAGCTCGTCGCGCTGCCCGTTGGAATAATGCGGCAGATCGCTTTCCGAGCTTTTGGGATCAAGGAACTTGTTGGGCTGGTTGGCCCCCTTGTCGACTGCGGCGCAGCCCAGTTCGGTAAAGCGCACGGGCTTTGACTGGGGCGTCCACGCCGTGGGCGTGGCCTGCCGCGCGCCGCCGATCCGGTCGTGATGGGGGTTCGCCCACCAGTTGCGGATGTCCTTGTAGCGATAGACCCACGGCTCGCCATGCGCGCCGTCGGAAATCGCGGAACGGATCTGGGCGTCGCGGTCGGCATCGCTGGCATAGTACCAGTCATAGCCCTCGCCGCCCTCGATGTTGGACGCAAGGTAGCCATCGTCATAGATCGACCCCCAGCCGGCGTCGGCGTGGTCGGTGCCATCGCGCCAGTCGGCGACGGGCATGTAGTTGTCGATGCCGATGAAGTCGATGTCCGGGTCGGCCCACAGCGGGTCAAGGTGGAAATACACATCCCCCGATCCGTCCTGCGGGTGATAGCCGAAATATTCCGTCCAGTCGGCGGCGTAGCTGATCTTGACCTCGGGGCCAAGCAGCGCACGGCATTCGGCGGCAAGCGCCTTCAGCTGCATCACCGCCGGAAAGCCCGCATCGTCGCGGATCTGCGTCAACGCCCGCATTTCTGACCCGATGCAGAAGGATTCGACCCAGCCCGCCGCCGCGCACAGCGCCGCCTGGTACAGGATGAACCGCGAATAGGACCATTCGTC
>CAXICP010000264.1:0-5228 GCA_964022595.1 uncultured Salipiger sp. | reverse complement strand
TGGCCCCGGTTTCCAGATGTCCTTTGCCGCGACCGTCGCGCTGGTCACGGTCTTCGGCATGTTGCGCAGCGCCGGGGTCGAGCGCGGCGCGCCGGGCTGGGCACGCCCGGTCCTGACGCTTGTCGCCTCATCGGTCACGGCGTCGGTGGCCACGTCCCCGATCGCGATGGCGCATTTCAACCTGCTTTCGCATTACGGGCTGGTCGCGAACCTGGTCGCGGTGCCGGTGATGGGCATCCTGGTGGTGCCGATGGCGGTGGTGGCCGCGCTGCTCATGCCGCTGGGGGTAGAGGCGCCGGCCATGTGGTTGATGAAGCTGGGGCTCGACTGGATCCTGCTGGTGGCCGCCACGGTGTCGGGCTGGGAAAGCTCGTTGGGCCACGTCATGGCGCCCGGAAAGGCGGTGCTGCCGCTTCTGGCCCTTGGCGGGCTGTTGCTGTGCCTGTGGCAGGGGCGGTTGCGGTGGGTCGGCCTTGCGCCGATGGCACTGGCGGCGGGCCTTTGGCCGATGTCGCAGCGCCCGGACGTGCTCATCTCAGACACGGGCACGCTTGTCGGGGCGATGACGGATCGCGGAAGGGCATTGTCCCGCGCCAAGGGCTCTGCGTTTCTTGCCGGGATCTGGCTTGAAAATGACGGGGCATCGCGGGATCAAGCGCAGGCTGCGGCGCTTTGGCCCGGGGAAACCGAAAGCCGCGCCCCCCGGATCGAACTGGCGGGTCTGACCATCACCCACCTGCAGGGGAAACGCGCCGCCGAGGCATTTGCCGGTTGCACCGGCGCCGCCTCGCAGATGGTTGTTTCCAGCGTCGATTTGCCGGACATATCGGGGTGCGAGATATACGACCCGGCGCGGCTGCGCGAAACCGGGGCGATCGCCGTCTGGCTGGGCCCGCAGGGGCCTCGGGTCGTGACCGCCAGCGGAGCGCGCCTATGGCATGGCGGGGCGCGTCAGTAAGTGCGGATCAATCCGACCAGCTTGCCCTGAACCTTGACCGATCCAACCGGCAGGACGCGTGCTTCGTAGGCCCGGTTCGCAGCTTCCAGAACGATGGCGTCGCCCTTGCGGCGAAAGCGCTTCAAGGTCGCCTCATACCCATCGACCTGCGCCACGACGATATCGCCATTGTCAGCGCTTGCGGTTTCGCGAATGATCACCACGTCGCCATCGTTTATCCCGGCGTCGACCATGGAATCGCCTTTGACTTCAAGCGCATAGTGATGGGCGTTCGCCGTCAGCATCGCCCCGGGAACCGCGATCCCCGGAGGGTTGTCGGAAATCGACTGGATCGGAGCGCCGGCGGCGATACGGCCCATGACGGGCAGTTCGGTGGCGTCAATTCCGGTCAGCGGGCGCGCCCCCGGTGGGACCGAATCGGGCCGGTCTCCGTCGATCACTTCGGGCGTAAAGGATGAGGCCGTCCCGCCAAGCGTTTCCGGCAGCTTGAGAATTTCGATCGCACGAGCGCGATGGGCAAGGCGCCTGATGAAGCCGCGCTCTTCAAGAGCGGTGATCAGGCGGTGAATGCCTGACTTGCTTCGCAGGTCGAGCGCCTCTTTCATTTCATCGAAACTGGGTGGAACGCCATCGCGTTGAAGCCGCTTGTTGATGAAGTTCAGAAGGTCGAGCTGTTTCTTGGTCAGCATTCTGCGTGCCCCTGCCATGTCTGCGATTTGTTCTAGACATGTTCTCTTTTTGTGTCAACACGCAAGAGCCGGAAAACCCATGGAAAGATCGTTATAGCGGCACGAATTCAACGGTTTCTCCCGTTTTGCGTGCAGGGTCGAAGGGCGGGCGAACGACAAGCGCGTCGGCTTGGCCCAGAACGCTTAACAACGCGCTGTCCTGGCGTTCGAACGGGCGCAGCCCCTCGGGAAGGATACGGGCGCGCATGTAATGTTCGCGCGGCCCGTTTTCCGCCACGTCTATCGCAAGCGGGGCGCGCTGGCGCGGGGCGGCTTCGGCGGGCAGGCCAAGCATTGCCCTGATAACAGGGGCCATGAACAAATGGCCGCAAACCATTGCCGAAACTGGATTTCCCGGCAGTCCCATCATCATCGCCGAACCCAGCTTTCCCGACATCAGCGGCTTGCCGGGTCGCATGGCGACCTTGTGAAAGGCGCGCGTGATGCCCAGATCCGCCACGACCTTGGCGACAAGATCGTGGTCTCCGACCGAGGCGCCGCCGACCGTGATGACAAGGTCCGCATCGTCGACCAGCGCCAGCACCGTTCGCAACGCGCTTTCGGTGTCGCGGGCGATGGGAAGCAACCGCGGATCGGCCCCCAGATCGCGCAGCATCGCGTGAAGGCCAAGCGTGTTCGACGCGATGATCTGATCGGGGCCGGGCGTTTCTCCGGGCATCACCAGTTCATCGCCGGTCGAGATCAACGCGACGCGCGGGCGGCGCGTCACGGGCACGCGCGATATGTTCATCGAAGATAGTAGAGCGATATCCTCGGGCGTGAGCCGCCGAGGCGCTTGAACCTGCTCGCCGACGCGGAAATCGGCGCCGAAGGGTCGGATATTGTCACCCTTGCCCAAGCGGTCGGTGATCACGATCTCATCTTCGAAACGGTCGACATCCTCTTGAATGACAACGGTTTTGACACCCTCTGGAACCGGTGCGCCGGTGAAGATCCGAACCGCCTCTCCGGCGCGGACCTTGCCGTCGAAACGCGCGCCGGCGGCGGATTCACCGATGACGCGAAAGCGCATGCCAGGTGCGGCGTCGGCCACGCCGTAGCCATCCATCGCGGAAGAGGCAAAGGGCGGCTGGTCGCGTCTGGCAGAAACGGTTCGGGCCAGTACCCGCCCGCCCGCTTCGATCAAGGGGATTTCTTCGATTTCCAGCGGGGAGACGAGCGCGAACAGCCGATCCAGAGCTTCGGAAACGCTGATCATGTCGCCTCGTAGCGCCCTGATTTTCCGCCATCTTTCAGGATGACGCGCACGCCGCCGATCTCCATCGCGCGGTCCACTGCCTTGGCCATATCATAGACCGTCAGGGCTGCCGTCGTGACCGCCGTAAGGGCTTCCATCTCGACCCCGGTGCGCCCTGTCGTCTTGACGGTCGCTTCGATGCGCAGGCCCGGCAGCGCGGCGTCCGGGGTCAGATCGACCGCGACCTTGCTGACGGGCAGTGGGTGGCAAAGGGGGATCAGGTCGGGAGTCTTCTTGGCGCCCATGATCCCGGCAAGCCGCGCGATACCGATCACGTCGCCTTTCTTGGCGCGCCCTTCGGTAATGATTTCCAGCGTTTCAGGCGCCATCTTCACCCAGCCGGCGGCGGTCGCGACGCGCGCGGTTTCGGGTTTGTCCGAAACATCGACCATGTGGGCATCGCCCTTGGCGTCGAAATGGGTCAGGCCGCTCATGCCGCCACCGGGTTTGCCAGCAGGTTGCGGGTCGCGGTTTCGACGTCGGAATGTCGCATCAGGGATTCTCCGATCAGGAAGCTGCGGGCGCCAAAATTTGCCATGTCCGCAAGATCGTCCGGCGTGGAAAGGCCGCTTTCAGAGATCGTCATGCGCCCCGCCGGAACCTCGCGAGACAGCGTGCGGGTGGTATCAAGAGAGGTTTCGAAGGTTTTGAGATTGCGATTGTTTATTCCGATCAGCGGAGATTTCAGCGCAAGCGCGCGATCCAGTTCGGGGCGGTCGTGCACCTCGATCAGGGCATCCATACCCCAGGCCAGCGCGGCGTCCTCCAGCTCGCGCGCTTGGGCGTCGCTGACGCTGGCCATGATGATCAGGATGCAATCGGCGCCCAGGGCACGCGCTTCGGCGACTTGATAGGTGTCATACATGAAATCCTTGCGCAGCACGGGCAGCGAGGTCGCGGCGCGCGCCTCGACAAGGAAGTTCTTGGCGCCCTGAAACGACGGTGTGTCGGTCAGGACCGACAGGCAACTTGCACCGCCGCGCTCATAGGCGCGCGCAAGGGTTTCAGGGTGAAAATCATCCCGGATCAACCCTTTGGAGGGCGAAGCTTTCTTGATTTCCGCGATCAGCCCATAGCCACCCTGCGCGTCGCGGCGCAGCGCGTCGGCAAAGGGGCGAACGGGGCCGGCGGCGCGGGCTTCGGCTTCGATTGCGGCCAGCGGTTTGGCGCGTTTGTCGGCGGCCACTTCTTCCAGCTTGTAGGCCTTGATCTTGTCGAGGATCGTCTGGGTCACGGGCGGCCTCTCTGCGGTGTTGTCCAGTTGATGGGGGGCTGATCCCTTGCAATAAGCCACTCGTTGACGCGCGAAAAGGGCCGTGAGCCGAAAAAGCCGCGCCGCGCCGAAAGCGGTGACGGGTGCGCCGACTGCAGCACAAGGTGCGCATCGCCCCGGATATGCTGCGCAAAGCCTTGCGCATGCTTGCCCCACAGGATGAAGGCCCGAGGCTGCTCGGACAGTTTTTCAAGCACTTGCGCGGTCAGCCTGGACCAGCCAAGCCGGGCGTGGCCGCCGGCGTTTCCCGCCGGCACGCTTAGCGCGGTGTTCAGCAACAGCACGCCCTGATCCGCCCAGAACCGCAGGTCACCATCGGGGGGGCAGCTGCCGAATTCCTCGGTCAACTCCTTGTAGATGTTGCCAAGTGAGCGGGGCAGCGGGCGCACATGGGGCGCGACGGAAAAGGCAAAGCCATGCGCGTGGCCGGGCGTGGGATAGGGGTCTTGCCCAAGGATCACCACGCGCACCTTGTCGGGCGGGCAGGAATCAAGCGCGGCGAAACGTTGCGTGGCGGGCGGAAGCACGTTCGGATCGTCCGCGATCGCGGCAGCGATGCGCGGCAGATCGGTCGAGAAAAAGGGCAGGTCGGCCCAGGCGGGCGGCGGGGTCATGCCGCCCTGCGGGTCGCCTTGGCCAGCGCGTCGACCTTGCCAAGCGCCGCGCCGCTGTCGATGCTTTCGGCGGCCATCGCGGCGCCCTCGCGCAGATCGGCGGCCCGGTCGGCGACCACCAGAGCGGCGGCGGCGCTTAGCAGGACAGCGCCGCGATAGGCGTCGCGGGCCCCGTTCAGCCCGTCGCGAACAGCCCGGGCGTTTTCGGCCGGGGTGCCGCCGACGATCTGATCGAAGGGATGTTCGGGCAGGCCGGCGTCTTCGGGGTGGATCTCGGCCTCGCGAATCGTGCCGTCGGCTTCAAGCGCCGCCAGCCAGCTTACGCCCGAAATCGCCAGTTCATCCGTGCCATCCGAGCCGTGCACCAGCCAGGCGCGGGTGGACCCGAGTCGGCCAA
>CAXICP010000263.1:0-5233 GCA_964022595.1 uncultured Salipiger sp. | reverse complement strand
GGCTCAGACTAACGCTGTGGCCGCAGGTGCATTCGATAAAGGCGCGGTGGGGCATGGGCGGGACATAGCGCGCCCATGCGGGTCCGTCACCTAGGTGCCGTGGCGCGCGGCAAGTTCCGCGACAACCCCCGCCCGCTGGTCCGTCGTCAGGCGCGACGAATACAGCACCACCTCGGCGATATCTTTCGGCCCGGTGAATTCAACCGCGCTCACCAGCAGCCAGCCGAGGTTGCGGATGAAGTTGGACGAGGACAGCGCGAAGGACAGGGTTTGGAAGCTGGCATTTTCCAGCAGGTTCGCACCGGTGAGCGTCACGTTGTCGCCGGTCAGGGCCGGAGGCGTATAGGCTGCCGCACCTACAGCCGCCCCGCCCCGTGTGGCCGTGGATGCACCGTCAAGGCTCACGATCTCATCGCTGGACAGGTGGATGAAATACCGCGCCGTGGCTGTCTCGGAAAACAGCGCGCAGACGCCGGATTGCAGCGAGGCGCCCTTGAACACCACGAATCCTTCGACCACGGACAAATCAGCGGGCAGGCGCAGGTAATCGCCAGAGCCGAACGCGGCCCAACCACCGGAGTTGAACGCCGGCCGGTAAGCCAGGGTGTCCTGTGTCAGGTGCCGGGAATTGCCGCTCAGGTCCTCCGCATAGGCCACCGCCGCCCCGTTCGTGACTGCGCCCGTACCTGCGGTTGATGTGGCAAGGTAATCCGCATTGTCCAGCCGATGCCATGCCGCCGGGCTGCTGGCTGCGATGGCCGATGTGGAACCGGCAGGGGCAGAATATGCCGCCCCGATAGCGATAGAGAGGTCGAGACCGAGCATTGCGCACCTCGTCATGAGAGAACGCCCCCGGCGGCGAGACCGGGGGCGCGATGGGCAGCCGGGACACCGCGCCCCGGCTTCTGGTCCCCCGCGGGGGATGCTGTCAGGTGGGGTCGCCGACCGGCGCAGGGGGCAGGACGCCGAACGCCTCGCCGCTGGCAATGAGGCACATGACGCCCTCAGCCGAGGTCGCGGTAATCGTCCAGCTTCCCGTGGCGTCAGAAGCGAACACTTCCATCACCGTGTTGTTCGATCCGAGGCCGACCGCGCGCCGGGACTCGCCATATGTCTTGGCCAGCTTGGCGGCGACTTTCTCGCGCGGCCCGCAGGCTTGTGCGTGCGCCGTGCCGGTCATCAGCAGCAGGGCGAGGATGGCGCGGGTCATAGCGGCGCACCGATGGGCAGCGCGCGACCGATCACCTGCTCCGCCTTCGCTTTCACCATGTCCCGCAGTTGCTCGTCGCTGGGCGTGAAATGCCGGATCGCGTCAGGCACCGACCGCTTCATATAGGCGGTGCCGCGTTCAAGCATTTCCTCGGGGGACAGGCCTTCGTGCAGCGCGACGTTGACCGCCGACATTGCCGCCGAATGGATCGCGTCCCGGTGCTTGGCTTCGATCTCGATGCCGGTCTTGGCTTTCAGCGTGTCCGCCGCGCTGTTGATGATGTAGGTCAGCGCGAAGCCGAAGAGCGTCACGATTGCGGGCGTGGCCGCGTTGAGAATTTCATTCCACATTGGTTCAGCCTTTCAAGCCAGGGGTTGCGTCGATGATTGCCTTGATGCCCATCAGCGCCTGCAAATGGGTCGTGTCGTCGTCGGTGGGATCGGGGGTGAGGGTGTCGGGGGCAGCGGCGCGCGCCTTTGCGATGTCCGCCAGCGCCGCGCTTTCGACGCCGTTGACGCGTGCCGTCCAACCGCGCCCGAACGTGTCCCAAATCGAAAGGCCGCGCATGAATGCCAGCCGGTCATCGCACAGGTCTGCCACGGTCTGGGCCGGGTCAGCCTTTGCCGCTGCCGCCAGCGTCTTCGGGCCGACGTCACCGTCTTGCGTGACGCCGAGCACCTTCTGCAAGTATCGCGCCGCCCTGCTGGGGCCGCTGTTCACCGCGAAGTCAGCAACCGCATAGTCGATGCCGACTGGCAGATGGTCGGCCTCGACCTTGTCCCAGTAGAACTGCTTGTAGACCTTCACCGCGTCCGCCGTGGTCAGCGCCTTGAGGTCGGCGACGTCCACATCGCCATCCCCGTCAAGGTCCATGCCCAAGCCACGGAGCGTGCCGATGGTGACGCCTTTGTTGGTCGCCCCGCCGGGGTCTGATGGGTGGTTCACGAAGCCGCCTTCATGGGCGAGAATTCGCGGAATGCACTGTTCTGCGCGCGTCAGCATGGCGTTTCCTCATGCGAAAAGACCCCGCAGGCGGGGCAAGGTGGGTGATGTGTCGGAGGGTCAGCCTTCGTAGAAGGTCGTGTTCGTTTCCCAGAGCGGGTGGCAGCGGTGCATCGCGACGGCCCGCGTGCCTTCGAGGGTGGTCACGTCGCGCACGAGCCAAGGGCCTGCGTACTGGTCGCCCTCGGGCCGCGTGCGTGGGTAAAGGTTCGCGCCCGGCTCAAACTCCACCCCGACGCGCACCGCGCCGGAATACCAAGCCACGCCCAAAAACTCGCAACCGCGCACCTTGTCGAAGCTGACGAAGAAGGACACGCCGTCCTCCGTCAGCGTTTCGCTGTGGATCTCGACATGATCGACAACCGGAAAAAGCGACCGCTCGACCTTCGGCCCCGCGCTGAAAAGCACCGGGGTCATGGTAAGCGCGATCAGCCCGGACCATGCGCTGTTGGAAAGGAACCTATCCGCCCGCAACTGTGAGGCCTCCTTGCAGGATAAACGTCATGATGCCGCCGACAATGGTTGCGACGATCAGCCAGACCACGCGCGAAACGTGGCTGTCGATCTTGTCCAGACGGTCATGGACCCGCTTGAACTCTGCCGCGTCACGGTCCCGGCGCTCTGCATTGAGCGCGTCAAACGTCTGCTGCCATTGCTCGACTTTGCGGATGCGGATTTCGAGGACTTGAATATCATTTGCGTCCACGCTCACCCCCCGCATCCCCTGACACAATTCCGGTCATTGCAGAATCGCGGATGTGTCCCGATTTCTTGAAAACCCATTTCGGCCTCCTTACAGGTTGGGGTGGTAGCCCTCGGGCGGCATTGCCGTGTCGCTCGGGGGTGCTGCGGGTCAGCAGATAAAGCTGACCTCCATAAATGCGCGGCCTTGCACGGTCGTGTTGCCGGTGGCGTCAACAAGACGCAGTTCTTCGTTCCCCGCCCCGACCACATAGGCACGCGGCAGGTCGACATAGGTCGCAGAATTGAAAGTGTGGGCGCCGCTCTCCGCAATCACGTTCCCGGCCCCGTCCTGAAGCTGGAAGTTCACCGAATAGGTGCCCGTCATCGGAACGCCCGGGTTGCGCCACACCACGCGGGTAATCATCGACCCGGCAGGGACCACCGCACGAAGCGTATTCGCGCCGATGGGGTGCCCGGCCCCCAGGCCATCGCGGAAAGAGAAAGAGCGCTCGCCGTAGGTGGCGTTGCGGGCGTATCGCGACCCGTAGACCGCGTTCCACACGGTCACCACGTTGCCGGTCGCGGAATCTCCCGGAACGCAGTTGTCCAGATTGACCAGATAGGTGCCCCCGTTGTTGCCCCGGGTGAAGCTCAGGAAGTCGTCGGGCTTGGCCTGTCGAACGATGCAGTTGCGATAGCTCGCGTGGTGCGGGTAGTAGTGCCCCCCCGTGCCGTTCTGGTAGCGGTGCTTCCCGATGATATCGCAGTTGTCGAATACGACGCGGGCGCCGGAGGTGTTGCCCGCATTGACATGCAGGGTTTCGACGTCTTTGAATTCGATCGGCACAGCGTCCGCTTTCTGCGTCGGGGTCAACGCCGCCCAGACCGCATCACCGGTATCGTTGTAGCCCTTCTCGTAAACCGTCCCGTCGAGCGTGTACCCGGTCGGGATAACCGCAGCGAAATCCACGTCCCGGAACGACACGGTGCCGTAGTTCCATTCGCAGTACAGCAGCCGAGACAAGATGGATTTATGCTCGAATCGCCCGCCCACAATTGTGAGGCTGCACACGCCGCGCGCGTGATCGGTGCCCAGCAGCTCGAAGGCGAACCCGTGGCGGGAATTGCTCGGGTTGGACGCCGCGCGGGGGGTCATGCCGGACCAGTCGCAACTTACGAAGTGGAAATGCCCACCCTTGCGCGCCCGGACGAACGTGCCATCGTAGAGCCAGAATTTGCAGTTGACCGCCCAGTAATTCAGAAACTGGTCCGACCCATCGGCGGGCATATCCAGCGCCACGTCGCGCACCGAGCAGGTGATCGCGCAGTTCGACCAGCGCCATTCAGAATTGTTGTTGCCGCCTTCCAGGCGATACAGCTTCTGCCAGACGCCGTTCCAGTTGCAGTTTTCGAACAGGACGTCCTGCGCCCCGCCGCTGGCGTCGACGTACATGAAACGCGCGTTGTCGCTGTTGGCGGTAAAGCGCAGATTGCGGAAGCGCACGAACAGGAATTCGTTCGCGTTGTAGCAGAGATAGTCTTCGTCGTCGTAGTCAAAGTTAATCGTGGTGCCGGTCGCGTCCCCCTCGAAGGTCAGGCCCATTCCGCGCCCCGCGCCAACCGCGTCCATCAGCGAGCGAGGGGTGGCGATGCGACATTCCTGCCCGGCAAAATAGATGCTGTGAGGGATGACCGCGTTTGTGCCGACACTCGGCGAAAACTTCGCACCCACGGCAGCCCAGAGCGCGCGCTTTACGGCAACGCTATCATCGGTCACGCCGTCCAGCTTGGCGCCAAACGCCCGCACGTCCCACCCCCGCGCCCCGGGCAGAACCCGGTATTTCACCCCCGCGCTGTTGACCGCGTGGTAGCCGCTGAGGTTGTCCGCCGCGATCAGCGTGGCGCTGTCCGCCATGCGCTGCATCGGGATGCCCTCGGCGGTGATCGTCACCGACCCTTCCACCCCGGCGTCGCGCGAGGATGCCAAGAACCCGCCGATCGTGTCGGACGAAATCATGCCCTGAAGGGCGCCCCCCAGGACTGCGGGTGTCAGCGGGCCGGTCGTGCCGTCCAGCGCCCCAAACAGGAAATCAAAGCCGGAGAGCGCGGTTTTGCTCAGAAATCGGACTGTGTTGCTCATGCTGCCCTCAGATGATTGTCGCGGTGAACGGCCCGATTGCCGCAGAAGAGAGGCCGTCCACCGAGGCGGTGGCGACGTAGTAATCCCAGACGCCCTGGGGCGCGGTGGCGGCGCTTTGGCCGTAGATGACGAGGGCCGAAACCGTCCCGTCGAAGTCGGATGTTGCTGCGATTTCGAATGTGTCGTTGCCCGTCACG
>CAXICP010000262.1:0-5254 GCA_964022595.1 uncultured Salipiger sp. | reverse complement strand
CGGCGGATCGCGGCATTGGCCGTGCCGGGGCGCAGGTCGCGGCGCGCGTCTTCGATCAGCGAGACAAGGTCATAGGCGCGGTGCCCGGCCAGCGCATCCTGAAAATCAAGCAGCCCGGCGCGGGCGGGGCCGCTGCGCCTGGGCAGCCACAGGATGTTTTCCGCGTGATAGTCGCGCAGCACCATCACGTCGGTGTCCGGCGCGTGGGCGGCAAGCGCGTCTTCGAACGCGGCGATGACATCGGGGCTGGCGGCGAAAGGATGCCCGGCGCCGGCGGCGTAGCAGTCAAAGGCAAGGTCGGTCATCGCGGCCAGCCGGTCCGGGGTCGCGAGGGGCAGCGCCGGGGCGGGGTGCCGGTGCAGTTCGACCAGCGCATCGACGGCGGCGCCGTACAGGCGGGTTTCGGTTTCGGGGTCGGTGGCAAGGCGGGCGATCAACCCGTCGCCAAGGTCTTCAAGCAGCAGCTTTCCGGGCGCTTCGGCCAGGATGCGCGGCGCGCTTAGCCCCAGGCCGCACAGGTGCCGGGCAAGGCGGGCAAAGACGGCGACATCGCCTTCGGGGTCATCCATCAGGATTGCGCGCCGACCGTCCAGCGACAGGCGGGTGTAGCGCCGGGCCGAGGCGTCGCCCGCAAGGGGGCTTGCCTGCGCGCCGTCCCATCCGGCGTCGGAAAGAAAGCTCATGACGTGGCCGCCACGCTGTCCAGCACGCCGTCCCAGCGCGGCGCGGTCCAGTCGAACGCGATCTGGCGCAGGTCGGGCGATTGCGCATCCCCGGGCATCGAGAAATCCAGCGACAGCGCGCCATCGGGGGCCAGGTCGGCCATGCGGTCGGGCCATTCCACCACGCAGATCGCGGTTTCGAACGCGTCCGCAAGGCCAAGCTCGTCGCATTGATCGGCGCTGGACAGCCGGTAAAGATCGGCATGCCACAGCTCGCCCGCGCGGGTGTCGTAGACCTGCACCAGCGTGAAGGTCGGCGACGGCACATCTTCGGGCAGGTCCTGCAGCGACTGGATGAGACAGCGGGCAAAGTGGGTCTTGCCCGCGCCGATCCCGCCCGCCAGCAGCAGCACGTCGCCCGGCACAAGGCGGGCGCCAAGCGCCCGAGCCAGGGCGCAGGTCGCATCGGAAGAAGGCAGGGAAAGCACGGTGCGCGGGTGGGACATGGCGCAAGGATACCGCGCGCCCCGGGGGGTGCAAGCCTTGTTCGCGGCGCCGGTCAGACGCGGGCGTCTTCGCGCGTGCTGCGCAGCTGGTGCGCGGGTTCGGGCATGGGGGTGAACCGCACCAGCGTGGGCCCGCCCGTCAGCGGTTCGATCCGCGTCAGAAGGCGCTGCCCGTTCTTTCGCACGAGTTCCGCATCCCACCCGGCGCGGTCGCGTTCGGTCATCACGAAATCGCGAAGGTCGGACCAGATGGTGCTGGGCCGGCAGTCGGATTGCCACGCGGTGCTGGCATCCGCGATGCCGATGTCGGCAAGGTTTTCATCCGGGTCCTGGCCCCACATGTCGCGGTAGGCTTGGTTGCAGAAGGTCAGCGTGCCCAGCTGCGAGAACACCGCCACCGCGTCGCCAAGACTGTCGAGCACCGATTGCGTGACCTCGATTTCCTGGCGGAAGCGGCGGGTAAGGGTGATTTCCGACGTGATGTCTTCGAACAGGAAGGCAACGCCGCCGTCGGGATGGGGCCGCCCGGTGATCCGGTAGGTCAGCCCCGAGGGCAGGTTCCACACCTCGGTATACATGTCGGAACTTGCGGCGGCGATCACTTCGGACAGCTTGTCGCGCCAGCTTCGGTAATCCTTGGGTTCGGGCATCATGCGCTTTTCGCGCAGCATGTCGAAGAAGCTTAGAAGATTGGGCCGCGACGACAGGAATTCCGCAGAAAGGTTGGTGTGATCGATCAGGGCGGGGTTGAACAGCACCAGCCGCCGGTCCCGGTCGAACACCGCAAGCGCGATGGGCAGATGGGCAAAGATCCGGGTGAGGGTCTGAAGAAAGTTGCGCTGCGTGGCCTCGGCGTGGACCACCGCGTCGATGCTTTGGGCAAAGTGCAGCCAGCCATCGGCGACGCGGCAGGATTGCACTTCGAACCAGCTTTGCGTGCCGTCTTCGCGCCGCCCGATGCTGGTGCGGCTGGTGTGCGTGTCTTCGGCGTCGTTCGGCAGCACCGCAAAGGGCGAACTGCCGTGATCGGCATGGCCCGCCCGCAGCGCGATGTCGGTGAAGGCGGGGTTGTTCCAGGTGATGCCGCGCAGCCGGTCGGTCTGCCACACGGGAAACGGCGCGCGGGCAAAGGCGACCCGAAGGCGCGTCAGGTCGCGCATTTCCATGCGCATGCGCAGGTATTCCGCCGCGTCCAGCCGGGGCACGGTCACGCACAGCCGCAGGCTGCGCCCTTCGGGCAGGATTTCAAGCTGCGTGTCCGGATCGCCCGCCGCGCTAAGCGTCTGGCGGGCGGTCGGCGGTGTTTGCGGGAAGGCGGGGAAATGGGCGCGCAGCACGTCGCCAAGATCGTCCCATTCCAGCCGCTCGCCGGGGGCGCAATCCAGCAACTGGCGCGCCTGCGGCGTCGCATCGACGAGCGTGCCTTCGGACACCAGCATTTCGACGCGGGTTTCTGGCGGGCGGACACCCGGGCAGGGGGAATCATCGACCGGCACACGCGCGCCGCGCAGCATGAGTGCGCCGACCAGGGCGGCACAGCTGGCACCGACCCCGGCGGCAATGATGACGACCAGTTCCAAGACGGCATTTCCCTGACAGAGTGTTAACCCGAGTCAGTGCTAGGAGCAGATGGTTAATTAGCGGTTAAGATGTGCCAGCGCGTCAGGATTCAATCAAGGGGTTTTCCCCGGGCGGCGCATCGCGTGTGCTGGGCGCAACGATGCTGGCGGCGGGCCAGGTGACCTCGACCACCGCGCCGCGGGGCAGGCCGGCTTCGCCCGGATCGCCGCCATTGGCAAAGCTCAGCTCGGCGCCGCTGCGTTCCAGAAGCGTCTTGGCGATGAACAGCCCAAGGCCCATGCCTTCGTATTCCGGGCGGGCGCCGTTGTCGGCGGCGCTGCGGCGGCGGCGCAGCAGCGGATCGCCAAGCCGCCCGATCAGGTGCGGCGGATAGCCCGGCCCGTCGTCGCGAATGCGCACCAGCACGCGCGAGCCATCCCAGCCCGCGTCGATCCAGACCTCGCTGCGGGCAAAATCCACCGCGTTCTGGATCAGGTTGCGCAGCCCGTGCAGGATGTCGGGGCGGCGCAGAACCTGCGGCTGCGGGCCTCCGCCGGGGAAGGGCGCGAAATCCATGGTGATGGGCTTGCCGCGCGCTTCGTGGGGTTCGGCCGCCTCGCGCAGCACCTCGGACAGCGGCGCCTGGCGCAGGTGCAGGTCGTCCTTGCCGGCGCGCCCCATGCCGCGCAGGATGTCGCGGCAACGGTCGGCCTGCGCGCGGATCAGGCGGGCGTCTTCCTGCAGTTCGGTAAAATCGCCCAGGTCGTCGATCAGCTCGGACGAGGTCAGCTTGATGGTCGCAAGGGGCGTGCCCAGTTCATGCGCGGCGGCGGCCACCACGCCGCCCAGGTCGCTAAGCTTTTGCGCCCGCGCCAGCGCCATCTGCGTGGCGATCAGCGCGTCGGACATGGCGTTCATTTCCTTCGTGGTCCTGCGCGCGTAGACGGAAATGAACCCCAGCGCGATGGCCAGCGCCGTCCACTGGCCAAAGACAAAGACCTGCGGCAGGGCCAGGATTTCCCCGTCCATGGTGCGCAGCGGCAGGTGAACGAAGACCATCACCGTGATCAGCACCAGCGCGGTCACGTTCAGCAGGATGGTCGAACGCAGCGACAGCACCGCCGCCGACACCGTCGCGGGCGCCAGAACCAGCAGCGAAAACGGGTTGTGCAGGCCTCCGGTCAGGAACAGCAGCAGGCACAACTGCAGCAGATCGAACATGACCATCAGGAAATTTTCGGCCTCGGACAGGCGCTTGTCTTCGGGAAAGACGAACATCGCCACAAGGTTGCCGACAACAGACACGCCCACCGCAAGGTAGCACAGCCCCAGTTCCAGCCGCAGGTCGTACAGCTGCCGGGCGACGGAAATCGCGGTCAGCTGGCCGACGATGGCCACCCAGCGCAGGATGATAAGGGTGCGCAGGCGGATGAAGTTGCTGCGCTGGCCCTCTTCCAGCAATCCTAGGTCGGCCTGGCCCATGTGCGCGCTTTCGTCTCTTTCACCCGATGGGCGCGATTGTTAAGTCTGCGGGACAGGTTCCGCAATCAAACTCGGGAGAATCCGCATGCGCTGGATCGCCGCCACCGCTGCCGCCACCGCTCTTGTCGTCGTGACGGGCGCCGCGTGGCTTTATACCCGCTCTTCCGACGGCGACCGGTTCGCGCCCTGCCGCAGCGCGGCCGTGGCCGGGGGCGCGGGGGCCATCGGCGGGCCTTTCACGCTGGTGGACAAGGACGGGCAGACCGTCACCGACAAGGACGTGATCACCAAGCCGTCGCTGGTCTATTTCGGCTATACCTTCTGCCCCGATGTCTGCCCGCTGGACAGCGCCCGCAACGCCGAGGCCGCCGATCTGCTGGCGGACCGGGGCTATGACGTCACGCCGGTGTTCATCACCGTCGATCCGGCCCGCGATACCCCACAGGTGGTGGGCGATTTCGCCGAGGCCTTCGGCGAACGGACGATCGGCCTGACCGGTTCGCCCGAGCAGGTGCAGGCGGCAAGCCAGGCCTACCGGACCTATTACAAGAAGCACGACAGCGACGACGACTATTACCTGGTGGACCATTCGACATTCACCTACCTCGTGCTGCCGGAATCTGGCTTCGCCGAGTTTTTCCGCCGCGACACCACGCCCGAACAGATCGCGGACACGGCGGCCTGCTTCATCGACCGGGCCTAGCGGCATTGCACCGCGCACTGGGCGTTTGACCCTTTGGCGGGCGTTGGATATCAACGATTTTCAGGGCGGATCAGCATCGGGAGACCACCACGTGTCGGATCGGACCATCGAAGAGCTTGGCGACGACCGCTCCCTTCTGCTCGTCGACGACGACGAACCCTTTCTGCGGCGCCTGGCCAAGGCGATGGAAAAGCGCGGGTTCATCGTGGAAACCGCGCTGACGGTCGCCGAGGGAACGGCCATCGCGTCCGCCCGCCCGCCGGCCTACGCGGTGGTGGACCTGCGGCTGGGGGATGGCAACGGGCTGGACGTGGTCGAGGTGCTGCGCGAGCGCCGGCCCG
>CAXICP010000261.1:0-5259 GCA_964022595.1 uncultured Salipiger sp. | reverse complement strand
AATCGACTGCGGCGCGGGGCGCTGCGGCGTCACCACCACCCCCGCCGTGGTCGAGATCGCCAAGGCGGCGGAACGAGCGCCCAACCTGACCTTCGCGGGCATCCAGGCCTATCAGGGCGCGATGCAGCACATCGACAGCTACGAGGCGCGCAAGGAAAAGCTGGACACCGCAATCGCCATGGTCAAGGACGCGGTGGCCGGCCTCAAGGCCGAGGGCATCGACTGCGAACTGGTCTCGGGCGGGGGCACCGGATCGTATTATTTCGAAAGCAACTCGGGCGTCTACAACGAGCTTCAGTGCGGGTCATACGCGTTCATGGATGCGGATTACGGCCGCATCCTGGACAAGGACGGCAAGCGCATCGACCAGGGCGAATGGCTCAACGCGTTTTTCATCCTGACGCAGGTCATGAGCCACGCCAAGGCGGACAAGGCCATCGTCGATGCGGGCCTCAAGGCGCAATCGGTGGACAGCGGCCTGCCGGTGGTCTTTGGGCGCGACGATGTCGAATACATCAAGTGTTCGGACGAACACGGCGTCATCGCGGACCCGCAAGGGGTTCTGAAGGTGGGCGAAAAGCTGCGGCTGGTGCCGGGCCACTGCGACCCCACCGCCAATGTACATGACTGGTACGTGGGCGTGCGCGGCGGCAAGGTCGAATGCGTCTGGCCGGTGTCGGCGCGCGGCAAGGCATACTGAACATAACGCGACACGCGCGGGCCCCTGCCGGGGCCTGCACGGCGCCCGCGCGACAGCACAACAGGAGAAAGACGATGTACATCGTTCCCGAACGCGAGATCGGCGCGCTGATGACGCGCGCCTCGGCCTTTGACGCCGTGGAAAAGGTCTTTGCCGCCATGGCCTCGGGCGAGGCCTATAATTTCCCGGTGATCCGCGAGGCCATCGGGCACGAGGATGCACTATACGGGTTCAAGGGCGGCTTTGATCGCGCGGGCCTTAGCCTTGGGCTGAAGGCGGGCGGCTACTGGCCGAACAACCTTGCGAAACATGGGGCGATCAACCACCAGTCCACGGTGTTCCTGTTCGATCCGGACACCGGCAAGGTCGCCGCCATGGTCGGGGGCAACCTGTTGACCGCGCTGCGCACCGCCGCCGCATCTTCGGTATCCATCGCCCATCTGGCCCGCAAGGACGCCAGGGTCATGGGCATGGTCGGCGCGGGGCATCAGGCCACGTTTCAGCTGCGCGCCGCGCTGGAACAGCGCAGCTTTGAAAAGGTCATCGGCTGGAACTACCACCCCGAGATGCTGCCCAACATCGAAAAGATCGCGGCCGAGGCCGGTCTGCCGTTCGAATCCGTCCCGCTGGAGCGCATGCGCGAGGCGGATGTCATCGTGTCCATCACCTCGGCCTTTGCGCCCAGCCTGATGGCCGCCCATGTCAGCCCCGGCACGCATCTTGCCTGCATGGGCACCGACACCAAGGGCAAGCAGGAAGTCGACGCCGCGCTTCTGGCCAACGCCGCGGTGTTCACCGACGAGGTCGCGCAATCCATCAGCATCGGAGAGGCGCAGCACGCCATCGCGCAAAGCCTGATAAGCGAAGCCGACATCCACCAGATCGGCGCGGTCATCAACGGCGCGCACCCCGGGCGCCGCTCGGATGACGAGATCACGCTGTTCGATGGCACCGGCGTCGGCCTGCAGGATCTTGCGGTCGCCGCCGCCGTGGTCGAGCTTGCCATCGAAAAGGGCGTCGCCATCGAAGTGGAGGTCTGACCGCGCCTGGCGCGCCGAAAACGACACGAGCCGCCGGCAGGACCAGCGGCTCGTCTTCATTCGACCATCGCAGGGATCAGCTGCCGGACCACTCGGGCTTGCGCTTGGACAGGAAGGCATCGACCCCCTCGCGGAAATCCTTGCTGCCGTAGATGCGCGCGACAATCGCGGCATCGTCGGGCGTTTCCGGTTCCAGGTTCGCGAACATCTCGCGGCAGGCGGCAATGGTCAGCGGCGCGGCCTTGCACAGCCGATCCAAGCTGCGCGCCACCTCGTCTTCCAGCGCGCCGGGCGCGACGCAGGCGGTGGCAAAGCCAAGGCGGTGGGCGGTTTCCCCGTCCAGCGCCTGGGACAGCAGCAGCATGGTCTTGGCCGGCCCGACCCCGAATGCGCGCACCAGCCGCGCGGCATTGGCCTGGGACAGGCAATTGCCCACGGTGCGCGCGATGGGCACGCCAAAGCGCGCCTCGGGCGTGACGATGCGCAGATCGCAGGCGGTTGCGATGACAAGGCCCCCGCCCATCGCGGCCCCCTCGATCACCGCAAGCGTCGGGGCGGGCAGCGACTCGACCCGGGCGATGGTGGCGGCGATCCGCGCCTCGTAGGCGACACCGTCGGCGCCCCCTTCGAAGGCGGTGAATTCCGAAATGTCCGTGCCCGCCACGAAGGCCCCGCCGTTGCCGCGAAAGACGATGGCGCGCAGGCCGGGCGTTGCGTCCAGCGTGTCACAGATATCGCCCAGCTGGCGGTACATTTCAAACGTGATGGCATTGCGCGCCTCGGGGCGGTCGAAGGTGACGGTGGCAACCGCCCCTTCGATCGCCAGCGCCACGTTGCCGTGGGATCGCAGCGTATCAGCCATTGGACACCTGCCTTTCGCCAAGGCTGCGCAGTTCCGCCAGGATCTCGTCGCGGTGTTCATCAAGCAGCGGCGGATGGCGGCGCACCTGCTGCGGCGTGCCGCGCAGCTTGACCGGGAAGCCGATGTTCTTGACCTGCCCTTCCACCGGGTGTTCGATGGGCATGACCATGCCGCGTTCCTGCGCGTGCGGGTTGTCCAGCGCCTCGGCGTAATCAAGGATCGATCCCGCCGGAATGCCGGCATCAAGCAGGGTTTCGACCCAATGTTCGCGGGTCTGCGTGCCAAAGGTCTTTTCCAGCTCGGCGATCAACGCATCGCGATGGGCAAGGCGCTGGGAATTGGTGGCATAATCGGGATGTTCGGGCAGCTCGGGGCGCCCGATCACGTCGCACAGCTTGCGAAAGGCGCGATCGTTGTTGGCGCCCAGCACGAAATGACCGTCGCTGGCGCGCACCGCCTGGTAGGGCGCGGCCATGCGGTTGGCGGTGCCGATGCGCTGCGGCACGTTGCCGGTGCCCCAGAAATCGCAGATGTCCCAGACCGCAAAGGACAGGCCGGCCTCGTAAAGCGAGGCGTCGATGAACTGCCCCTGCCCGCTGGTCTGCCGCCCGATGTAGGCGCTGAGGATGGCGTAGACGGCGAACAGCGAACAGCCGATGTCGGCCACAGGCACGCCGGATTTCGCGGGCGGCCCGTCGGGCGCGCCGGTGATCGACATGACCCCGGATGCCGCCTGCGCCATCAGATCGAAGCCGGGGCGTTTCCACCACGGCCCCGACTGGCCAAAGCCCGAGATGCTGGCGTAGATCACGCGGGGGTTCGCCTTGCGGATGGTCTCGTAATCCAGCCCCATGCGGGCCATGGCGCCGGGGCGGTAATTCTCGACGATGATGTCGGCGGTCTGCACCAGTTCAAGGTATGTGGCCTTGTCCTTTTCGGACTTGAGATCCAGCACGATGGACCGCTTGTTGCGGTTCATGTTGATGAACCCAAGGCTGTCGTCGCCCTTGAGCTTGAAGCCCATGGCGCTGCGGGTCTGGTCGCCGGTGGGCGGTTCGACCTTGATGACATCGGCGCCAAGATCGCCCAGCAGCATGCAGGCGAAGGGCCCCGCCATCACTTGCGACACGTCGAGCACGCGGATGCCCTCAAGCGGAAGGGGCGTCGTGGACTGGCTCATGTCTTTCTCCTTCGGGGGGAATGGGTGGGGCAAGCGGGCCGGGGCGCGGCCCGCTTGACGGGTCAGTAGATCAGGTTCACCAGCGCCAGCGAAACGCCGGGGAAATAGGTGCAGATGATCAGCAGGGCGAGCAGCGCGCCGATGAACGGCAGGTTCGCCTTGGTCGTGGCCCAGATGTCGGCGCGCGCGATGGAACAGGCGGCGATAAGCACCGAGGCGACCGGCGGCGTCTGCTGCCCGATGGCAAGGTTCAACGTCACCACAAGGCCGAAATGCACCGGGTCGATTCCCGCCGCGTGCACCATCGGCATGCCGATGGGCACCACCAGGATGATCGCCGCCGCCGAGTGCAGGAACATGCCAAGCGCCAGGAAGGCGAAGTTCAGCATCAGCAGGATAAGGTACTTGTTTTCGGTCACGCCGCCGATGGCCTGCGCCAGTTGCTGCGGAAGCTGCGCTTCGGTCAGGAACCCGCCGATCAGGTAGGATGCGGCGACCAGCAGCATCACCACAGCCGTCTGAAGCCCGCTGTCGACCAGCGCCTTGTACAGCAGTTTGACGTCGAATTCGCGGTAGATCACGCCCGAGATGAATAGCGCCGCCACCACCGCAAGGCCCGCGCCTTCGGTCGCGGTCACGATGCCGCCGAAGATGCCGCCAAGGATGATGACCGGCAGCATCAGCGCCCAGCCGGCTTCCTTGAACTTCACCCACACGTTGTGCATGCTGAAACGCTCTTCGACCGGGAAGTTGTAGCGCCGGGCCTGCACATAGGCGGCAATTGCAAGGCAGATGGCGCCGACGATGCCGGGGCCAAAGCCCGCGACGAACATCTTCACCACCGATTGCTGCGCCATCACCGCATACAGGATCATCGGGATCGACGGCGGCAGGATGATCGCAAGGCTTGAGGCCGACGAGCAGATCGCGGCGGAAAATTCCTTGGAATAGCCCTTTTTGCGCATCGCCGGGATCAGGATCGACCCAAGCGCGGCGACACCGGCCACCGCCGAGCCCGAGATTTCCGCAAAGAACATCGACGCGCCGATGCACACAAACGAAAGACCGCCCCGGATGAACCCGACCAGCGCCGACGCGAGGCCGATCAACCGCCTGGAAATGGACGAGGCGTTCATGATCGCCCCCGCCAGCACGAACAGCGGGATCGCCAGCAGCGGGAAGCTCGAGGCGCCTTCGAACATGGTCAGCGCAAGGTTGGGCAGCATGTCCACCCCCTGCACCGTCACCACCGCCGCGATGGCCACCAGCCCCAGCGCGACGGCGATGGGCACGTTCAGAAGCGACAGGCCGAACAGCCCGAACAGCATGTAGCCGATGGTCATGATGCGTCTCCTAGCCGGGGTTCACCGTGGACGGTTCGCAGGGACTTGCGGTCCGGGATGTCATCGGGGTCGGCTTCAAGTTCGGCCAGCGCCTCGCGCACGTCGTGATCGACGAAGCCGTCGCCGCGCGCATC
>CAXICP010000260.1:0-5282 GCA_964022595.1 uncultured Salipiger sp. | reverse complement strand
GCTGGCCCTGCTGCGCGGGCGGCAAGGCCCCGCGCAGGGCGCCGACCACGACCTGTCCGTCTACCGCGACCAGCTGCGCGAGATCGACCGCGATGCCGGGCGCGGCGCCATCCCCCCCGAAGAGGCCGAGCGCCTGCGCACCGAAGTGTCCCGCCGCATCCTGTCCGCCGATGCCCGTGCCGGCGGAGCGGCCGCGCAGGTGGACCAGCCGCGCGGCCCGGCGCTGGTGCTGATCGCGGTGCTGGTGCCGGGGCTGCTGATCGGCGCCTTCGCGATTTACTGGCAGCTGGGCGCGCCGGGCTATCGCGACCTGGGGCTGCAGGATCGGATCGCCCGCGCCCAGGACGCCCGCGCCAACCGTCCCGCCCAGGCCGAGGCGGAATCGCGCCTGCCCCCCAGCCCCGCCCCCGACGCGCCCCAGGATTACCTTGCGCTGGTCGAAAAGCTGCGCGCCACCGTGCTGGAACGCCCGGACGATCTGCGCGGGCACACCCTGCTTGCGCGCTCCGAGGCGGCGCTTGGCAATTTCGCCGCCGCCTACGCGGCGCAGCGCGACATGATCGCGCTCAAGGGCGATGAGGCCAGCGCGCAGGATTATGCCGACCTGGCCGACATGATGGTGATGGCGGCGGGGGGCTACGTGTCGCCCCAGACCGAACAGGTGCTGGACGAGATCATGCGCCGCGACCCCGACAACGGCGTGGCGCGCTATTACGGCGGGCTGATGATGGCCCAGACCGGGCGCCCCGACGCCGCTTTCCGCATCTGGGACAGGCTGCTGCGCGAAAGCCCCGCCGATGCCGCCTGGGTCGATCCCATCCGCAGCCAGATCGGCGATCTTGCGATGCTTGCGGGGGTCAACGATTACGAAGCCCCCGCGCCCGGCCCCGCCATCGCCGGCCCCGATGCCGAAGACATGAACGCCGCCGCCGCCCTGTCCCCCGAGGACCGGCAGGCGATGATCCAGGGCATGGTCGACCAGTTGGGCGAACGCCTGTCCACGCAGGGCGGCAGCGCCCGCGAATGGGCGCAGATGATCGGCGCGCTGGCCGTGCTGGGCGATACCGACCGCGCCGGCGCCGTCTGGGCCGAAGCACGGATCGTCTTTGCCTCGCGCCCGGACGCGATGGCCATCGTCGACGGCGCGGCGACGGATGCGGGGCTGACGCAATGAGCCGCCCCCTCTTTCGCGCCCCGAACCCAAGGACCACCCATGATTCACGATGACATCGAAAGCTTTGCCGCCGCGCTGGTGCCGATGCGCCCGCTTGCCGGGCTGGACCTTGGAACGCGCACCATCGGAGTCGCGATTTCCGACCGGCTGCACGGTGTCGCGACCCCGCAGGAAACCGTCAAGCGCAAGAAATTCACCCTTGATGCGCAGCGCCTGCTGGCGATCCTGAACGACCGCGAGGTTGGCGGCATCGTGCTGGGCCTGCCGCGCAACATGGATGGCTCTGAAGGGGCGCGCTGCCAGTCCACCCGCGCCTTTGCCCGCAATTTCGCTCAGCTTTGGGACGGGCCGATCACCTTCTGGGATGAACGGCTGTCCACCGTCGCCGCCGAACGCGCCCTGCTGGAAGCGGACACAAGCCGCGCCAAACGCGCCGAGCTGATCGACCACGTCGCCGCGTCGTTCATCCTGCAGGGCGCGCTGGACCGGCTGCGCCATCTCAAGAACGCATGACGCAGCCCGTCGAAAGCCCCTGCACCAAGGTCTGCGTGATCGACCCCGCCAGCCGGCTGTGCACCGGCTGCCTGCGCAGCATCGACGAGATCACCGCCTGGGGCCGCCTGACACCCGAGGAACGGCGCAAGATCATGCAGGCCCTGCCCGCCCGCCGCGCCCGTCTGGCGCCCTGATCTAGCCGAACAGTTCTTTTGCCTGTTCGGCGCTGTAGCGGCCCAGCCGCACGTCTTCGGCCACCTTGGCCGCATCGCGCCGGGCCGGATCGCCAAAGCCGCCGCCGCCCGGGGTCTGAACGCGCACCCTGTCGCCTGCGGTCAGCTGGATGTCCTGCGCCTTGCTCAGATGCTCGGGCACGAAGCTTTCGCCGCCGCGCGTGACCAGAACGCGGTTCACCGCGCCGTCCTTGCCGCCCTGCGCGCCCTGCGGGCCGAACCGGCCGTGGTCCATCACGAAACTGGCGCGCGCATGGCCCGCCCGCAGTTCGACCTCGTAATCCAATCCGAACCCGCCGCGATGCTCGCCCGCGCCGCCGGACCCTTCGTGCAGGGCATAGCGGTGATAGAGGACCGGAAACTGCTGTTCCATGATCTCGACCGGGGGCGCCTTGGAAATGCCGATGGTCGAGCAGCCGTTGGAAATGCCGTCGCCCCCCGCATAGCCGCCGTACCCCCCGCCCGAAATCTGGTACATCACGTAGGCCTGCCCGGTTTCGGGCACCTCACCCCCCAGCGCGAAATTGCCCGACGACCCGGCGGGCGCCGCGCTGACCTTGCCCGGCAGCGCCTGCACCAGCGCGGCGAACACCGCTTCGGCGATGCGCTGGCTGACCTCGGCGGCGCAGCCCGACACCGGGCGCGGATAGCGCGCATCCAGAAAGGTGCCCTCGGGGCGGATCACGTGCAGCGGCTCGAACGCGCCGGCGCTGATGGGCACCTGCGGAAAGATGTGCCGCATGGCAAGATAGACCGACGACAGCGTTGTCGCGATCACCGAATTCATCGGCCCCTGACAGGGCGGGCTGGACCCGTCGAAATCGAAGGTCAGCCCATCGCCATCCGCCGTCACCGCCAGCTTGATCTGCAGCGGCTCGTTCACCACGCCGTCGCTGTCGATATAGGCGGTGCTGCGATAGGTGCCCTTGGGGATCTGCGCGATCTGCGCGCGCATCTGGTCCGCCGCCCGCACCCGCAATTCGGCGATCGCGCCGCGCACCGTGTCATCGCCGTAACGGTCCAGCAGCCGCGTCAGCCGCGCCTGCCCCACGTATAGCGCCGCCGCCTGCGCCTTGACGTCGCCGATGCGCTGGTCCGCGACGCGGATGTTGGAACAGATGATCGAATAGATCTCGCGGTCCAGCTCGCCCCCCTTGAACAGGCGCACCGGGGGCAGGCGCAGCCCCTCTTGTTCGACCGCCGTGGCGCTGGCGGAAAACCCGCCGGGAACCGCGCCGCCGGTGTCGGGCCAGTGGCCGGTGTTGGACAGCCAGCAAAAGATCCTGCCGTCGCGCCAGACCGGCATGGCAAAGCGCACGTCCATCAGATGCGTGCCGCCAAGGTAGGGGTCGTTGACGATGTAGATGTCGCCGGGCCGGGGCGCCGCAACCGAGCCGTCGGCGATCATCGAAATCAGCGTGGCGGTGGAATATTGCATCACGCCCACGAACACCGGCAGGCCCATCGATCCTTGCGCGATCAGGCTGCCGTCTTCGGCGGAATAGATGCCGTCGGACCGGTCGTTCGCCTCGGCGATCACCGGCGAGAACGCCGCGCGCGAGAACGACAGGTCCATCTCGTCGCAGACCTGCTGCAGCCCCGACTGGATGACGGTAAGGGTGATGGGATCAAGGGTCATCGCGTGGCTCCGGCAGGGGTCAGGGGGATGGGGCGCGCGGCGGTCATGCCGCCGCCGCGACGGTGACGATCAGGTTGCCGTCGGCGTCCTGCGCGGCGCTGTCACCCGGTTCCAGCACCAGCGTGCAATCCATCTGCTCGACGATGGCGGGCCCGTGCAGCGCCGCGTCCGCCGGCAGGTGGTCGCGCCAGTAGACCGGCGTGTCGGTCCAGCCGTCGAAGAACACGCGCCGCGTGCCGGTCTGCGCCTCGGCCAGGGTGGCCTTGCGCCCCGAGGCGTCGATCAGCGCGGCAAGGTCGATTTCGGGGCGGCGCCCGATGACCGACGTGATCACGTTGACCAGCGCGGGCCGGATTTCCGGCAGCCGCACCTGGAAGCGCCGGAAATAGGCATCTTCGAACAGCGCCTGAAGCCCCTCGCGCGAGGGGGTCGCATCGGGCAGCGGCACGCGCAGCAGGTGGGTCTGGCCGATGAAGCGCATTTCGACCGCGTGGGTGATCTTTTCCTCGGCGATCTCGACCCGTTCGCGCGCGATGGCGGCGCGCCCGTCGCGCACCTGCTTTTCGAACAGGGCGTGGATCTCGGCCATGTCGCAGGCATCCAGCGGGCGGTTCACCGTGGCCACGAAATCATGGCGCAGGTCCGCGACGATGCAGCCCAGCGCGTTGGTGATGCCGGGGCGCGCAGGCACCAGAACGCGCGGCACGCCCAGTTCGCGCGCGATGGCGCAGGCATGCAGCGGCCCCGCCCCGCCAAAGGCGAACAGCGCGAAATCGCGCGGATCCTCGCCCAGGGAAATCGACACCATGCGCACCGCGTCGGCCATCTTGGCATTGCCAACCCGCAGCACGGCGGCGGCGGCGGCATCGGGATCAAGCCCCAGCGCATCGCCCAGCTGGTCGGCAAAGGCCGCGCGGATGCTGTCCAGCGACACGCCCCCCGCCCCGGTGTTCAGCCGGTCCGGGTTCAGCCGCCCCAGCAGCATGTTGGCATCGGAAATCGTGGGCAGCGTGCCGCCCTTGCCGTAACAGATCGGCCCCGGCGTCGACCCGGCGCTGTCGGGGCCCACCTGCAGCAAACCGGCGGCATCGACGCGCGCGATGGACCCGCCCCCGGCGCCCACGGTGCGCACGTCGACCATCGGCACATGGATCGGCATGGCGTATTCGATTTCGATCTCGTGGCTGACGGCGGGGTCGGCGCCCCGGATCATCGCCACATCGGTTGACGTGCCGCCCATGTCATAGGTCAGAAGGTCGGGAATGCCCGCGCGCCGCCCCGTATAGGCCGCCGCCATCACCCCCGAGGCGGGGCCGGACATGACCGTCTTGGCGGCCTCGTCCGCGACCACCCGGGCCGACACCATGCCGCCATTGCCGGTCATCACCAGCAGGTCGCGGTCATAGCCACGCTCGGACAGCTTGTCGGCCAGCCGTTCGACGTAGCGCCGCAGCAGGGGCTGAACCGAGGCGTTCACCGCCGCCGTCACCCCCCGTTCGTATTCGCGCGATTCCGAAATCAGCGCGTGGCCCATGGTGATGTTGCCATTGGGCCAGACCTCGGCCGCGATCTGCCCGGCGCGGCGTTCATGGGCGGGGTTGGCGTAGGAATGCAGGAAATGGATGACCAGCGCCTCGCAGCCCTTGTCGATCAGCGTGCTTAGCGCGGCGCGCAGGGCGGTTTCATCAAGGGGCGTGTAGATCGCGGCGGCGGCCGGCTCCCGAACGGGGAATTCCAGCCG
>CAXICP010000259.1:0-5289 GCA_964022595.1 uncultured Salipiger sp. | reverse complement strand
TCCGTGGCGTGCTGCTGAACCGCAACCTGACCATCATAGACACGCTCAACGAACTGGTGTTCCTGAACGCGGTCACCGGGGGCGATCGCAAGGGCACGGTGACGGTGTTCCTGGACGATCTGCGGATTTCCACCAATGTCAGCCTGTTCGAGGGACGCCGCGCCATCGGCACGCGCGTGTCCGAAGCGGTGCGCCACCGCGTGCTGGAAGAAGGCCAGATCTGGCTGGATCGCGCCTATGTGGTCAACGACTGGTACATGTCGGGTTACCTGCCGCTGCTGGACAGTTTCGGGCAGCGGGTGGGGATGCTGTATGTGGGCTTTCTTGAAGCGCCGTTCGACGCGGCCAAGCGGGCGGCGTTCCTGTGGATGCTGGGCGCGTTCTGCGCGGTGCTGGTGCTGTCGGCGCCGGTGTTCCTGTGGCTGGCGCGGGGGGTCTTTGCGCCGCTGGAATCCATGACGCAGGTGATGGCGCGGGTGCGGGGCGGCGATCTGGCCGCGCGCATCGGTCCCAGCGCCAAGCGCGACGAGGTGGCGCAGGTGGGCGCGCATCTGAACGAGCTTCTGGAACAGGTGCAGGACCGCGACCGCCGCCTGCGCGCCTGGGCCGATGAACTGAACGCCCGCGTCGATCAGCGCACCGCCGAACTGCGCGAGGCGAACGACAAGCTGGAACAGGCGTTTCACCAGCTGGTGATGCGCGAAAAGCTGGCCTCGATCGGGGAAATCACCGCCGGCGTCGCGCATGAAATCAACAACCCCGTCGCGGTGATCCAGGGCAATGTCGATGTCATCCGCGAGGTGCTGGGCCCGCAGGCCGCCGAGCTGCGCACCGAACTTGACCTCATCGACGATCAGGTCCGGCGCATCGATACCATCGTGGGCAAGCTGCTGCGCTTTGCCCGGCCCGGCGATTACGGCACCTTCTTTCGCGAGGTGGCGCTGGGGCCGGTGCTGCGCGACTGCCTTGTGCTGGTCGAACATGTGATCACCGGCGCGGATGTGACCGTGACCACCGACATCGCCGACGCCCCCCCGGTGCGCATCGATCCCGGCGAGGTGCAACAGGTGGTGGTCAACCTGATCGTCAACGCGGTGCAGGCGATGGGCGCGCGCGGGCAACTGGAACTGTCGCTTGGCCCGATGGACCGGGACGGGCAGGCGGGGGTGGCCCTGCGCGTGCGCGACAGCGGGCCGGGCATCCCCGAGGACAAGCTGGCGTCGGTGTTCGACCCGTTCTACACCACCAAGCCGGTCGAGGGCACCGGCCTGGGCCTGTCCATATCGCAAAGCCTTGTGCAGCGGGCGGGCGGGCTGATCTCCGTGCGCAACCTGGGCGGGGCAGGGGGGGCGGAATTCACCGTCTGGCTGCCCGCCGCCGGGGCGGATATGGACAGCCCCGGCTTGACCGATTAGCAAGGGCGCATGGACATTACCGCTGAATTCGACGCGCTTGGGCTGCTGTGCCCGCTGCCCGTGCTCAAGGCCCGCAAGCGCCTGTCGGCCATGGCGCCGGGCGAGGTGCTGCGCATCCGCGCCGACGACCCGGCGGCGGTGATCGACGTGCCGCATTTCTGCGCGGAATCGGGGCACGAACTGCTAAGCGCCACCGATGACGGCGCGGTGCAGACCTACCTGATCCGGCGCCGTTAACGCAGGTCGAACGCCTCGTAGGGGATGAAACGCACCGGCGTGCCGGGGGCCACGGTGGTTTCGCCGTCGGGCAATTCCACAAGCCCGGTCGCCCAGCTTAGCCCGCTGATCCGCCCCGACCCTTCCGAGGCGAACACCTCGGCCTCGCCCGCCGCGTTCAGCCGCGCGCGCAGGTATTCGCGCCGCCCCGGTTTCTTGCGCTTGGAAAAGGCCGCCGGCACCGCAAAGCCCTGCGGATGGACCCACCCGGCCCCCGCCAGCAGCGACAGCGCGGGGCGCGCAAAGATCAGCGCGCAGACCAGCGCCGCCACCGGGTTGCCCGGCAGCCCGAACACCGGCACGCCGTTCCAGGTGGCCAGCGCCAGCGGGCGCCCCGGCTTCAGCGCGATGCGCCATGCCGACAGCGTGCCGCGCCCGCGCAACAGGGCCGATACGTGGTCCTCATCCCCCGCCGACGCCCCGCCCGAGGTCAGCACCACGTCGCAATCCCGCGCGCCCGCGTCCAGCCGCGCGGCGATGGCGGCGGGGTCGTCGCCCACATGGCCCAGATCGACGGGCGCGCAATCCCAGCCTTCGGTCAGCGCCAGCAACATGGGGCGGTTGGCATCCCAGATCTGGTGGGGCAGGGCGGGGGCGCCGGCCTGGGCGATGATCTCGTCCCCGGTCGACAGCACGCCGACCCGCAGGGGCCGGAACACCGAAACCTCGCCCAGCCCAAGCGCGCTGAGCAGCGCAAGATCGGGGGCGCGCAGCCGGTGCCCGGCGGGCAGGGCCGGCTGGCCCTCGGGGATGTCCTCGCCCGCCTTGCGGGTGTTGGCGCGCGGTTTGATGGGCCCGTCAAAGGCGACGCGCCCGCCGCCCACGGCGCAGTCTTCTTCCAGCACCACGGTATCGACGCCCTCGGGCAGGATCGCGCCGGTCAGGATGCGCACCGCATGGCCCGCCGGAACGGCCCCGTCGAACGGTTGCCCGGCGGCGGCGCGGCCCTGAACCAACGGCAATTCCACCACCCCCGCGCCGGTGGCCGCATGGGCGCAGCCATAGCCATCCACCGCCGAATTGGGGCGCGGCGGGTTGGACCGCAGCGCAAGCGTATCCTGCGCCAGGATGCGCCCCCGCGCGGCATGTGTCGGGATCGTTTCGGCCGCGGCAACCGGGTGCAGCGCCGCGCGCAGACGGGCCAGCGCATCATCAACCGGCACCCAGTCCACGCCCTGGGGCATGGCAAAGCAATCGTCGCGCAGACGCGGAGGGGTAAGCGAAGTCATGATGCGCCCTTGATGCCAAGCTCGGACAGGATGAAATCGGCGATGGCGGCGGTATCGTCCAGATCGAAGCGGGGCAGGGGGGGGTCCTGGGCGGTGTCCGACGCCACCGCGCGCACCGTGTCGTTGCGCGTTGCAAGCAGCCCCTTGCCGGTGGCCGCGCGATGCGCTTCGATCTTGGGGTGGGGCGCGGTCTTGTACCCTTCGATCAGCACCAGATCGACCGGCGCAAGCTGCGCCAGAAGCGTGTCGAGCGTGGGTTCATCCGCCCCGCGCAGTTCGGTCATGAGCGCCCAGCGGTTGGGCGAGGCCAGCATCACCTGCCCCGCCCCGGCGGCGCGATGGCGAAAGCTGTCGGTGCCGGGCTGGTCCACGTCGGTGTCGTGATGGGCGTGTTTCACCGTGGAAACGCTTAGCCCGCGCGCGACCATCTCGGCCACCAGCCGTTCCATCAGGCCGGTCTTGCCCGCGTTCTTCCACCCGGTGATGCCGTAGATCTTCACGCGCCGCCCCCGGCCAGCGTTTCAGCCCGCGCCAGGTCATCCGGCGTGTTGACGTTGAAGAAGGGATCGAACGGCACCGCGGGAAACAGCGCCTCGGCCGCGCCATGGGCATCGGTCCAGGCAACCACCTTGCGCAACCCGCCCTGCAGCGCGGCGCGCAGATCATCGCGCAGCGCCACCGGCCACAGCCCGAAGGTCGGGTGGCGGTTCACGCCCCGCCCGCCGGATTTCAGCGCGTCGCCCTCGCGCGGGGTGGCGGCAAGCGCCAGCGGATGGGCGCCCCCTTCGGCGGCCAGCAAAAGGCGCGGCACCAGATCGCAGGGAAAGAACGGCGTGTCCCCCGCCACGGTGACGATGCTGTCGGCGCCCTGTTCGGCGGCCCAGTCCAACCCCGCAAGCACCCCCGCAAGCGGGCCGGGAAAGCCCGCGATGCTGTCGGGCAGCACCGGCAGCGCCGTGCCAAGGCGCGCCGCATCGCCGTTGGCGTTGATCGCAAGCCCCGCCACCTGCGGGTCGATCCGGTCGATCACGCGCGACAGCAGGGTTTGCCCCGCCACGGGCAGCAAGGTCTTGTCCCCGCCGCCCATCCGGGTGGCAAGCCCGCCCGCAAGGATCACGCCAAGGGGCTGTTTCATGCGGCGCCCTCGGCGCCCTTGCGGCGGGATTTGCGGCTGTCATCGGGGATGGTCGCCGGGTCCGCATCGCGGATCAGCCGGGTTTCGCCCGCAAGGCAGACAAAGCGCTGCCCGCGCATCCGCCCGATCAGCGTCAGCCCCACCTGGCGCGCGATTTCCACCCCCCAGGCGGTGAACCCGGACCGTGAGGCCAGCACCGGGATGCCCATCAGCGCCGTCTTGATGACCATCTCGGACGTAAGCCGCCCGGTGGTGTACAGGATCTTGTCATCGGCGCCGATGTCATGGCGGAACATCGCCCCGGCGATCTTGTCCACCGCGTTGTGGCGGCCCACGTCTTCCATGTAGATCAAGGGCTTGTCCTGCTGGCACAGCACCGTGCCGTGGATTGCCCCGGCTTCAAGGTAAAGCGACGGGGTGGTGTTGATCTGCCGCGCCAGCGCGTACAGCCAGCTGGTGCGCACCTGCGTTTGCGGCAGGGTCAGCCCGTCCAGCCCTTCCATCATGTCGCCGAACACCGTGCCCACCGCGCAGCCCGACGTGCGGGTCTTGCGTTGCAGCTTGTCTTCATAGCTGGTCTGGCGCCGGGTGCGCACGACCACGGTTTCCACTTCCTCGTCATAGTCCACGCCGGTCAGCTCGTCATCGGCGCACAGCATCCCCTGGTTGCGCAGGAATCCCAGCGCAAGGTATTCCGGGTGATCCCCGATCGTCATCGCGGTGACGATTTCCTGCCGGTTGAGATAGATGGTCAGGGGGCGTTCCTCGACCACGGAAATCTCGGTGCTGGCGCCCGTGTGGTCATGCCCGGTGACGCGCCGGGTCAGGCCGGGGCGCGCAAGGTCGGGCAGCAGCGGAAGGGTGAGGGGCGGCAAGGCGGGCTCCGGTGTGGGGTGACTTTTCGGCACGGCCCATGTCTAGTATGTGCAACCTCGCAGACGCAATAGGAGCGGTCGATGCTGGCATATGTGGTCACAAGGGCCCAGGGCGAGGCCGACCGCCTCATCGCCGATGTCGCGCAGGCGCTTCTGGCGCGCGGAATGCGGCTGGCCGGGGCGGTGCAGGTGAACCGCGACCTGGGGCCGGGGCTGAAATGCGCGATGGATCTGCACCTGCTGGCGGGCCATGACGTGGTGCGCATCAGCCAGGATCTTGGGGCACAGTCGCAGGGCTGCCGGCTGGATCCGGGCGGGCTGGAACGGGCGGTGGGGCTGGCGCAGGCGGCGCTGGGGCG
>CAXICP010000258.1:0-5306 GCA_964022595.1 uncultured Salipiger sp. | reverse complement strand
GCGTGCAGGCGATGATCAACATGGGCGTGGCTGTGCGTCTGCTGCCCGCCAAGGGCATGACGCTGCCCTTCGTCAGCTATGGCGGCTCGTCGCTGATCGCGGGGGGCATCGCGGTGGGCATGCTGCTGGCCTTTACCCGCACCCGCCCGCAGGGCGAAATCGGCGAAATCCTGCGCGGCATGCGCCGCTAGCCCGGCGCGCGGCGGGCAGGGGTTTTCCCGCCTTGGACGCTGGTCTAAGGAAGCCCGCAATCCAAGGGGGGCGCCCGGCGCCCCCTTCCCAGCGGCAATCCCGGCGGGGTGCGCGACGATCAGGCGGAGGCAAGCGGCAAGATGGCAGAACGGTTCAGACGTCCTTTGCTTGTCATGGCGGCAGGTGGCACCGGCGGGCACATGTTTCCCGCGCAGGCGCTGGCTGAAATCATGCTGCGGCGCGGCTGGCGGGTGAAGCTGTCGACCGATGGCCGGGGCGCGCGCTATACCGGCGGCTTTCCCGGCGGGACCGAAATCGAACAGATCGCATCGGCCACCTTTGCGCGCGGGAGCATCCTGTCCAGGCTGGGCGTGCCGGCGCGCATCGCGTCGGGCGTGGTGCAGGCGATGCTGCGCTTCCGCAAGGATCGCCCCGACGTGGTGGTCGGCTTTGGCGGCTACCCGTCGATCCCGGCGCTGGCGGCGGCGCAGCTGATGAAGCTGCCGCGCATGATCCACGAACAGAACGGCGTGCCCGGCCGCGTGAACGAGATCTTCGCGAAAAAGGTCGACGTGGTGGCCTGCGGCACCTGGCCGACCGCGCTTCCCGAAGGGGTCGAGGCGGTGCACACCGGCAACCCGGTGCGCGCCTCGGTGCGCGAACGCACCGGCGCGGGCTATATCGTGCCGGGCGATTACCCCATGTCGATCCTAGTGATCGGCGGCAGCCAGGGCGCGCGCATCCTGTCCGACGTGGTGCCTCCGGCGATCGAACAGCTTCCCGTCGAGATCCTGCGCAACCTGCGCGTCAGCCATCAGGCCCGGGACGAGGACGGCGCGCGTGTCGCGCAGTTCTATTTCGACCACGCCATCGACGCCGACGTGAAACCGTTCTTCGATGACATCCCCGCGCGCAGGTCCGAAGCGCAGCTGGTGATCTCGCGTTCGGGGGCATCGTCGGTGGCGGATATCTCGGTGATCGGGCGCCCGTCGATCCTTGTGCCCTACGCGGTGGCGGCGGGGGATCACCAGACCGTCAACGCGCAGGGGCTGGTGGATGCGGGCGCGGCGATCCGCATTCCCGAAAGCAAGCTGACGGTCGATGCGATGACCCAGGCCATCCTTGCGGTGCTGAGCAGCCCCGAAGGCGCGGCGCAGATGGCCCACGCGGCGATGCGCGTGTCCCGGCCCGACGCCGCCGAACATCTTGCCGGGCTGGTCGAAGGGCTTGCCGGCATGCACGAGCAGCAAGAACAACCGGCAACACGGGAGGGTCAGGCATGAAACTGGAAAGGCACGGCGAAAAGGGCATGATGAACGCGGCAACGAAACTTCCCGGCGACGTGGGCGCGATTCATTTCGTGGGCATCGGCGGCATCGGCATGTCGGGCATCGCCGAGGTGCTCTTGAATCACGGCTACGTGGTGCAGGGCTCGGACCTGAAACGCTCGAAGATCACCGAAAGGCTGGCGGCCAAGGGTGCGCTGATCTTCGAAGGGCAGGCGGCGGAAAACCTGGCCGAAGCCGACGTGGTGGTGATCAGCTCGGCGATCAAGCCGGGCAATCCCGAACTGGACGAGGCGCGCCGGCGCGGCCTTCCGGTGGTGCGCCGGGCCGAGATGCTGGCCGAGCTGATGCGGCTGAAATCCAACGTCGCGGTGGCGGGCACCCACGGCAAGACCACCACCACGACCATGGTGGCCACGCTGCTGGATGCGGGCAATTACGACCCCACGGTGATCAACGGCGGCATCATCCACGCCTACGGGTCGAACGCGCGCGTCGGCCTTGGCGAATGGATGGTGGTCGAGGCGGATGAATCCGACGGCACCTTCAACCGCCTTCCCGCGACCATCGCCATCGTCACCAACATCGACCCCGAGCACATGGAACACTGGGGCAGCATCGAGAACCTGCGCGACGGGTTCTACCAGTTCGTGTCGAACATTCCCTTCTGCGGGCTGGCCGTGTGCTGCGCCGATCACGCCGAGGTTCAGGCGCTGGTGGGGCGCGTCACCGACCGGCGCATCACCACCTATGGCTTCAACGCACAGGCCGATGTGCGGGCCACGAACCTGCGCTATGAAAAGGGCATCGCCCATTTCGACATCCTGCTGCAGGCCGAGGACAAGGTGATCGAACGCTGCACCCTGCCCATGCCCGGCGATCACAACGTGTCCAACGCGTTGGCCTCGGTCGCGGTGGCGCGCCACCTGGGCATGCGACGCGAGGACATCCGCGCGGCGCTTGCGGCCTTTGGCGGCGTGAACCGGCGCTTTACCCGCGTGGGCGAGGTGAACGGGGTCACGATCATCGACGATTACGGGCACCACCCGGTGGAAATCGCCGCTGTTCTCAAGGCCGCGCGGCAGGCGTCCGAAGGACGGGTCATCGCGGTGCACCAGCCGCACCGCTATTCGCGGCTGCACACGCTGTTCGATGATTTCTGCGCCTGTTTCAACGAGGCCGACGTGGTGGCCATCGCCGAAGTCTATGCCGCCGGCGAAGATCCCATTCCCGGCGCAAGCCGCGACGATCTTGTGGCCGGGCTGATCCGGCACGGGCATCGCCACGCCCGCGCCATCCTCAGCGAGGACGATCTGGAACGGCTGGTGCGCGAACAGGGGCGGCCCGGCGACATGGTGGTCTGCCTTGGGGCGGGCACGATTTCGACCTGGGCCAACAACCTGCCGGGGCGGCTTGAAACCTGATCGGGAAGCCAGGATTTTTCGTCCGAAAAATCCTGGCCGCGCCCGCCCGCAAAGAATTTTCATGCGAAAATTCTTGTCCCCCGCCGGAGCCGCGTCATGAGCCTTGCGCTGTTCCTGGCTTGCGGGTGGGGCATAGTGGCCAACGTGCTGGGCATGTTGCCGGCGCGCGACAACCACTGGCGCCGCGCGCGGCTGCTGATCGCGGCGGGCGTGCCCATCGTGGTATACGTCGGGTGGCTGCACGGGGGCTGGATCGCCCTGATCGTTTTCCTTGCGATGGCCAGCGTGCTGCGCTGGCCGCTGCGTTACCTGCTGCGTTGGGCACGTTCGCGCTTGCGCGGATGACGTCTTGCCCCGGCAGCGACATGAAGGCAGAACGTCGTCCATGACGCTTCCCGAACCCAGAGGGCGCCTGACGCCCGGCCGAACCCTTGGCGATCTGACCTGGCTGCGCGTCGGCGGGCCGGCGGATGCGCTGTTCCAGCCTGCCGATGCCGAGGATCTGCAAAGCTTTCTTGCCGCGCTTGACCCGGACGTGCCGGTGTTTCCCATGGGGGTGGGGTCGAACCTGATCGTGCGCGACGGGGGGCTGCGGGCGGTGGTTATCCGCCTTGGCCGGGGATTCAACGCCATTCGAACCGAAGGTGGGCGGGTGATCGCCGGCGCTGCCGCGCTGGATGCGCATGTGGCGCGCAAGGCCGCCGCCGCCGGGATCGACCTGACCTTTCTGCGCACCATTCCGGGCAGCATCGGCGGCGCGCTGCGCATGAACGCGGGCTGCTATGGCACCTATGTGGCCGACCATCTGGTCGAGGCGCGCGCCGTCACGCGCGAGGGCAGGGCCGTCACGCTGGACCCGCGCGACCTTGCGCTTGGCTATCGGTCCAGCGCCTTGCCCGACGGCTGGGTGCTGACCGAAGCGGTGTTCGAAGGCCCCGCCGACGATCCGGCAGAGCTTGAGGCGCGCATGCAGGCGCAGCTGGAAAAGCGCGACGCCACGCAGCCCACCAAGGACCGCACCGCCGGGTCGACCTTTCGCAACCCCGCCGGTTTCAGTTCGACCGGGCGGGACGATGACACGCATGAGTTGAAGGCCTGGAAACTGATCGAAGACGCCGGTTTGCGCGGCACCACGCTTGGCGGCGCGCAAATGAGCCCCAAGCACGCGAATTTCCTTGTGAATACCGGACAGGCAAGCGCAAGCGATCTGGAAGGCCTGGGCGAGGAAGTGCGAAAAAGGGTTTTCCAACACAGCGGAATACAGCTAGAGTGGGAAATCATGCGGGTCGGCGATCCGCTGCCGGACGGGCCTTCGGGGCCCTCCGAAACCTGAGGTCGGACAACCGGCCCTTCTGCGCGCAAGGCGCAGCCCGAGCAGGGCACCAGACATGATTTCCGGGGCAACCCGGTGTTCCGGGCCACGGCCCGGCAAGACAAGGGGCGGAGTCCGGGATCGTACCGGGCCCGATCCAAGGACAAGCCGGGGGCAAACCCCGGACGGCAGAATAACATAAGGGGGCCAAGCCCCCACGGATCGAGGCGGTTTGGGGATGTCGAGCAGGGCAAACCCGAAAGTGGCGGTGTTGCTAGGCGGACCCTCGGCTGAACGCGAGGTGTCGCTAAGCTCCGGGCGGGAATGCGCCGCGGCTTTGCGGGACGAAGGTTTTGACGTGACCGAGGTCGATGCCGGCCCGGATCTTGCGCAGCGTCTTGCCGCGCTGGCGCCCGACGTGGCGTTCAACGCGCTGCACGGGCGCTGGGGCGAAGACGGCTGCGTGCAGGGCCTGCTGGAATGGCTGGGCATTCCCTATACGCATTCGGGCGTGCTGGCCTCGGCGCTGGCGATGGACAAGGAACGGTCGAAAAAGACCTATCGCGCCGCCGGGCTTCCGGTCGTGCAAAGCGTTCTTGCCACCAAGCCCGAAATCGAGGCGGCCCACCTGATGGCGCCGCCCTACGTGGTCAAACCCTACAACGAAGGCTCTTCGGTCGGCGTCTACCTGGTGCAGCAGGGGGCGAACACACCGCCGCGGCTGGCGCCCGAAATGCCCGAAACGCTGATGGTCGAAGCCTATGCGCCCGGGCGCGAGCTGACGACCACGGTGATGGGCGACCGGGCGCTGACGGTGACCGACATCCTGACCGACGGCTGGTACGATTACGATGCCAAGTATACGGCGGGCGGCTCGCGCCACGTGGTCCCGGCGCAGGTCCCGCAGGACATCTTTGACGCCTGCCTTGACTACGCGCTGCGCGCCCACGAGGTGCTGGGTTGCCGCGGCCTGACGCGCACCGATTTCCGCTGGGATGAAAGCCGCGGGCTGGACGGGCTGATCCTGCTGGAGACCAACACGCAGCCCGGCATGACGCCGACCTCGCTCGCCCCCGAGCAGGCGGCGCATTG
>CAXICP010000257.1:0-5331 GCA_964022595.1 uncultured Salipiger sp. | reverse complement strand
CTGCTCCTGGCCGGGGGCAGCATCGCGCTGATCGGTTTCCTGGCCGAGCAGGGCGCCGAAGGCTGGTCGGCGCTTCACCTGGAACGCAGCCACGGCGCCAGCCCGGCGGCGGCCGCCATCGGGCCGGCGCTGCTGGGCCTGAGCATGGGGGTGGGCCGCCTGTTCGGCCAGGGCCTGGCGCTGCGTCTGCGGGGCACCACGCTGATCGGGCTGGGGGCGCTGATGTCTGCCGCGGGCGCGGTGCTTGCGGGGATCGCCCCGACGCTGGGACTTGCCTACGCGGGCTTTGCCACGCTGGGCCTTGGCGCGTCGGTGCTTGTGCCCACCGCCTTTGCCGAGGTCGCGGCGCGCACGCCGCCGTCCCAGCGTTCCGCCGCCATCGCCCGCCTGTCGGTGATCGGCTACGCGGGTTTTTTCATCGGCCCGCCGATCATGGGCGGGCTGTCGGGCGCCTTCGGCCTTGCGACGGCGTTCTGCGCGGTGGGCGCGATCCTTGCGCTGGTTCCCCTGCTGATCACGCCCTGGCTGCGGCGCAGCGCGGCGCCGCTGTCGTCTTCGGGCTGAACAGGCGCCCGGAGGGCGGCGGAGCCCCCCGGCGCGAGGTCAGTCTTCCCAGTCGCCCGAGAAGCCGCGCGGAACCATCAGGATGTCGCGGTCCAGCGCGCCGATGTCGGTGCGCCCGCACAGGCCCATGGACACGTCCAGTTCCTTGTGGATCACCCGCAGCGCTTCGGACACACCCTTTTCGCCCATGGCGCCAAGCCCATAGATATAGGCCCGCCCGATCCAGCAGCCCTTGGCCCCCATCGCCACCGCCTTGAGCACGTCCTGACCCGAGCGCACGCCGCTATCAAGGTGCACCTCGATCCTGTCGCCCACCGCATCCATGATCGGCCCCAGCGCCCGGATCGAGCTAAGCGCCCCGTCCAGCTGCCGCCCGCCGTGGTTGCTGACCACGATGGCATCGGCGCCCACGTTGCACGCTTCAAGCGCATCGCGCGGGTCCATGATGCCCTTGATGATCAGCGGGCCGTCCCACATCTTGCGGAATTGCCGGATGCGGTCCCAGTTCAGCCCCTGGTCGAAATTGTGATGGGTCCAGTCCACAAGGCTGCTGGCATCGCCAACCCCCTTGGCATGGCCCACGATATTGCCGAAGAACCGCCGCTTGGTGCGCAGCATCTCGCGCCCCCATGCGACGCGCCAGCTCATGTCGGCGACCGAGGCCGCCGTCAGCTTGGGCGGGGCCGACAGCCCGTTCTTGAGATCCTTGTGCCGCTGGCCCAGCATCTGCAGATCGACCGTGATCACCGCCGCCGAACATTTCGCCGCCTTGGCCCGGTCGAACAGGCGCTGCATGAATTCATCGTCCCGAAGCGTGTAGACCTGCAGCCAGAAGGGCGCGTCGGTGTTTTCGGCCACGTCCTCGATGGAACAGATCGACATGGTCGACAGGCAATAGGGAACGCCGAACTTGCCCGCCGCGCGCGCCGCGTGGATTTCGCCGTCGGCGTGCTGCATGCCCGTCATCCCCACCGGGGCCAGCGCCACCGGCATCGCCACGTCCTGGCCGATCATCTGCGTGGCGGTGTTGCGCCCGGTCATGTCGATGGCCACGCGCTGGCGCAGGTAGATCTTGCTGAAATCGGACACGTTTTCACGGAAGGTCTGTTCGGTCCAGCTGCCGCTTTCGCAATAGTCATAGAACATCTTGGGCACGCGCCGCTTGTAGATGCGCCTGAGGTCCTCGATCTGGGTGATCACGGGCATGAGGCCCTCCTTTTGCTGAAAACCGGTCAGGTTTTCTTACCGCTCTGGACCGCAGCGCGCAATCTTCCTGCGAAAAAATTGCCGCCTGCGCGAAATATGCCCTTGGTAATTGCGCCCGCGATGTGAAAGCTGCGCCGGAACGCGCTCCCGGCGGGCGGGCGCAGGCGAAACGAAGACGCCCGGGCGGCGTGGGGGCTATATGCAGGATATTCTCTGGGGCGTTTTCGGCGGCGTCATCGCGGCAGTGGCGACGACGGCAGGATCGGCGCCCGCGCTGGTGGGGCGCAAGATGACCCAGGCGACGTCGGACATGATGCTGGGCTTTGCCGCCGGCGTGATGCTGTCGGCGGCCTATTTCTCGTTGATCCTGCCGGGCATCGAGGTGGCAGAGCAGCAGCACGGTTCGGTCTGGATCGCCGCCAGCATCGCGGCCCTGGGCGTGTCCTTCGGGGCGGGTTTCGTGGCCTTTCTGAACCGCGCGATCCCGCATGAGCATTTCAAGAGCGGCCCCGAGGGCGGCGCCGACAACGCCCAGTTCGCCCGGATCTGGCTGTTCGTGCTGGCCATCGCGATCCACAACTTCCCCGAGGGGCTGTCCATCGGCGTGGCCTTCGGCGTCGACCGGGCCAACGGGCTCTCGGTGATGACGGGGATCTCGCTTCAGGACATCCCCGAGGGGCTGGCCGTGGCGGTCGCCCTGGTGGGGCTGGGCTACAGCCGGCGTAAGGCGCTGCTTTACACGGCGCTGACCGGCACGGTCGAGATCTTCGGCGCCTTCCTGGGGGTCATCGCGGTATCGGTCAGCGCGGCGCTGTTGCCCTGGGGGCTGACCTTTGCCGCCGGTGCCATGCTGTTCATCATCAGCCATGAAATCGTGCCCGAAACCCACCGCTACGGCCATCAGAACCGGGCCACGACGGGGCTGATCTTTGGCCTTGTGCTGATGATGTTCCTGGATGTGACGCTGGGCTGAATTCGCCCGCCGCGCACGGGGGTTTGCGTTTCCTTCGCGCGCGGCGCGTGCTAAGGGGGCGGCATTCATCAACGGAGGCACACATGGCCTGGAAAGTGTTCATCGACGGCGAAGCCGGCACCACGGGGTTGCAGATCCGCGAGCGTCTTGAAGCGCGCGCGGACATCACGCTCGTTCAGGTACCGCACGAGCTGCGAAAGGACACCGGCGCGCGATCGCAGGCACTGGCCGAAGCGGACGTGGCAATCCTGTGCCTTCCGGACGCCGCCGCGCGCGAGACCGTGGCGCTCGCCGAACCCCACGGCACGCGGATCATCGATGCCTCGACCGCGCATCGCGTGGCCGATGGCTGGGCCTACGGGTTCCCCGAGATGGCAAAGGGCCAGCGCGAGGCGATCGCCGCGGCGCGCCTTGTGGCCAACCCCGGCTGCTGGTCCACCTGCGCCATCGCGCTGATCCGCCCGCTGGTCGAGGCCGGCATCCTGCCCGCCGATGCCGCCCCCGCGATTTCCGGGGTGTCGGGCTATTCGGGCGGCGGCAAGGCGATGATCGAGGAATTCCAATCCGGCCAGACCGACGGCGGCTTCCTTTACGGCGCGGCGCAGGGCCACAAGCACCTGCCCGAAATCACCCTGCACGGGCTGCTTTCGGCGGCGCCGATGTTCGTTCCCTCGGTGGGGGATTACGCGCAAGGCATGGCCGTCGCGGTGCAGCTGGCGCATCTGGGCCGCGACGGGCAGGCGGCGGCAAAGGCTGCGCTGCAAGCCGCCTACGCGGACGAGCGGTTCGTGTCGGTGGTGGACAGCGCGGTGCATGAACCGCGCGTGCTGCCGCAGCGCCTGAACGGGACCAACCAGCTGGACCTGTCGGTGCACGGCAACCCCGAAACCGGGGCGGTGACGCTGGTGGCGGTGCTGGACAACCTTGGCAAGGGCGCATCGGGCGCGGCGGTTCAGAACCTGAACATCATGCTGGGCTGTGACGAGGGCGCGGGGCTTGAAGGCGCCGCGCGCATCGCCGCGCAATAGCGCAGATTTCCGGGGCGGCGGGCCTGACCCGTGCGCCCCGGCGTGCCGCCCCGCCTGCGGGCAGGGCGGGAGGGGCGGTCAGGCGCTGTGCGCGCCGTCCGCAAGGGACTTGACGAAATCCAGTACCTCGGACACCGGCTTGCCCTCGGCCTGGGCGGCGACGATGGCCGAGCCCACAACGCAGCCATCGGCCACGCCCGCGATGCTTTGCGCGGTTTGCGGCGTGCGGATGCCGAACCCCACGATCACCGGAAGATCCGAAACCGCCTTGATCCGGGCGACCTCGGGGGCGACATCGGCGGCCTGCGCGGCGGCCGCCCCGGTGATGCCGGTGATCGACACGTAATAGACGAAGCCCGAGGTGTTCTGCATGACCTTCGGCAGGCGCTTGTCATCGGTGGTGGGCGTGGCTAGCCGGATGAAGTTCAGCCCCGCCGCCTGCGCCGGAATGCACAGTTCATCGTCTTCCTCGGGGGGCAGGTCGACCACGATCAGCCCGTCGATCCCCGCCTCGCGCGCATCGGCCAGGAACCGGTCGACGCCGTGGCTGTAGATCGGATTGTAATAGCCCATCATCACGATCGGCGTGCTGTCATTACCGGCGCGGAAATCGCGCACAAGCTGAAGCGTGCGCTGCAGCGTCATGCCCCCCGCAAGGGCGCGCTGCCCGGCCAGCTGGATCGTCTCGCCATCGGCCATGGGGTCGGTGAAGGGCAGGCCCAGTTCGATCACGTCCACGCCCGCGCCCGGCAGGCCGCGCACCAGTTCCAGCGAGCGGTCGTAATCGGGATCGCCCGCCATGACATAGGCCACAAAGGCCTTTTTCCCCTCGGCCCCGAGGGCGGCGAACTTGGCGTCGATGCGGGTCATGGGCTTCCCTTCCTTATGTCGCGCGCAGGTCTGCCGGATCGGCGGGCGGAAATCAATGGCCCGCGCGGCGCGCCGGCGGGCTTTGTTGACACGCATCAAGGCGGCGGGGGCGGCCTGATGCGTAAACTGGCCCAAAGCCACGGAAGGACCCGCATGACCGACAGCCCCGATCCCGCCCTGCTGCCCGATGCCGTGCCCCCCGGCGCCGGGGCCATCCCCCCGCGTCCGGCCCGCACGCGCCGCCAGCCGCCCACGCCGGACGACATCCGCCGCGCCTTTGAAACCGGGCAATATCCCTATGATACCAAGATGTCGCGCCGCAGCTACGAGCATCAGAAGGCACAGCTGCAGGCCGAACTGCTCAAGGCGCAGCTGTGGTTCCAGCAGACCGGGCAGAAATGCGTGCTGCTGTTCGAAGGGCGCGACGCCGCCGGAAAGGGCGGCACGATCAAGCGCTTCACGGAACATCTCAACCCCCGTCACGCGCGGGTGGTGGCGCTGAGCAAGCCCACCGAGCATGAGCGCGGGCAGTGGTATTTCCAGCGCTACATCGAACATTTGCCCACCGCCGGAGAGATCGTCCTTTATGACCGCTCGTGGTACAACCGGGCCGGGGTCGAGCGCGTGATGGGCTTTTGCGAGCCCAACGACTACCTTGAATTCATGCGCCAGACGCCGCAGCTCGAACAG